>NZ_JAJEPR010000005.1:0-182071 GCF_020686945.1 Fusicatenibacter faecihominis
TACTTTGGTTTTGTTCTTTAAGAACTATATTCTTTTGAACTTTCAAGGATATGTCACTGTTCAGTTATCAAGGTTCTCTGTGATTTCATTTGCTCTCTTGCGACAGCTTTTATACTCTATCACAGTTTCTTTTGTTTGTCAACCACTTTTTTATCTTTTTTTGAAAGATTCAAAAGTTGTAATTGTTTGAATTGTTTGAACAGCTCAATCAATTTCATCGGCGACAGTGAGTATAATACACCACTGCCGCCGGATTGTCAACTACTTTTTTCAAGTTTTTTCCACTTTCTATTTACAACACTCAACAACCTCTTCTGCCCACCTTACCGGTTGACAGCAGAAGAGCTCTTCGTGCTGAAGATCAAACTCCCGGATATCCGGATTCTTGAAATACAGGTGATAACGCTCCCTGTACTTCTCTCCCATCTTCAGGGCATAGAAGACATGGATCGTTGTGCCCGGCACCGCAATGCCGTGATCCACCTTTGTCACCAGATCAGAATAAAACTGATTGCAGATGGTTTTCTTTGTGATCCAGGGACAGCCGCCCTTTCCGATCCCGAACATGCCGCAGAATTTTTCCATCAGTTCTTTTTTCCCCGGATCGGCATTTTTATCCATCCGCTTCTTCATCCAGCCCGACAGTTCTCCTTTTTTCACCATGGGATAAAGGATGGGAATCATGATCGCGCTCTCCAGTTTCGCCAGAAGAGGACCGGCCTCATCCATATCGCTGCTGCCGATGATGCCGTGCTCGATGGTGATTTTCTTCCGTTGAATCAGAAGGGCCACAAAACTTCCACCCAGAGAGCAGCCATAGGCGGCCTTGATCTTCCCGCCGTAATTTTTCCGGACCTCCGCCTCGATCTTTTCGCACTCCTCCAGCATGGACGAAAACTCGGTCTTTTCCTTCGGATCAAAGCCATCGTAGGAGACGACTACCGTATAGAAAGACTTATGAAGCTCCTCCAGCACATGATCGAAACTCGTCCAGAGACAGCAGGTCCCTGGGAAAAGAAAGATCACCGGCTTTCCTTTTTCCCCGCTTCCGTAAAAACGCATGTTATCCCTCTTTTCATGAATTAGTACTTGCTAACTATTTTTACTATAAGCCCTTCCCATGGCAGAGTCAACGTTTTTATTTGTATTTATTCTTCTAATATTATATGATGATGCCAGGGTCAAAAGGTCAAAAAGCCGTTCATGCTTGCATGATAAGGCTTTTGAACTTGGGACCCGCCAAATATGAAAAAGTAGCGATTTACGCAGTAAATCAGCGGATTTCGAATGTTTGGAGGATTACGGAAGCTGCGTAGCAGCGTAGCAATCCGGGTATCAAATGAGTGTCAAAAGACCTTTTGACACTCATATCATTATATACTTATTTGTATATGGAGGTATGAGTTATGGCAATCAACAGTATTGTACTCGCTGATGACGAATCCATTCAGCGCGACACTTTATCGACGATCATCCAGCGCTATGTTTCCGCCGATATTCGTCTCTGTTCTAACGGCCGGGACGCTCTCTCACTGATCGAAGAAGAGCTTCCGGATCTTCTGATCACCGATATCCGAATGCCGGTGATGGACGGCATGGAACTCATCAAAGAGGTTTCCTCCCGCTATCCTTCCTTAAAGACCGTTCTCATCAGCGCCTATTCCGAATTTTCCTACGCGAAGACCGCCATCACCTGCGGCGTCTCCGAGTATCTCCTGAAACCTTTTCGACCGGAGGAGATCCGAAAGCTCCTGGAAAAGCTGGACGCGGAGATCAGCGCCGCCCAGGCTCAGTCTCTCTGGGACAGGCTCCAGAAAAAAGCCGCCACCAATCAGCAGCTGATGGCCCTTTCCGCCAGTCTTTATGGTCTGCCCCTGCCAGCAGGCAAGGAAACTGATCTTTCCGCTCTCGTCCCGCCCAGAGGTCATCTCCTTCTCTTTCGCTGGAAGAGCCGGCAAAATCATGGCGTTGCCAAAAGCCCAGCCCCCGGAAATGTCCTGACGGACCGCCAACAGGAGCAGCTGCTGATCCAGCTGTGCCAGAATTTCCCCGAAGGCATTTTTCTCCCCTTAAGAAAAGGGCTGGACAGCTCGGAATGCCGCCTTCTGGTTCTGTTGCCGGAGAGCCATTCCGAGGAAGAACTTCTCAAAAGCTTAAGCAGTTTCCAGCGGAATTTCATCTACTGGACCGTCGTGGCTTCCTATTTTATAGAAGAAATGGCCTCTCTCAAGGAGATCTTCCAGCAGGCCAACCAGCTGCTCTCCTATTCCTTTTACTATCCTGAGAGCAGTCAGACCTTTTCCCTGGATCCGGAGATCCTGGCCGCCGTTCCTTCCATGCTGTCTCTCCACGCTTACGAGAAAACGCTTCGGGAGGCAGTACACGCTGGAAAGCTGGAGGCTGCCGAGCGCAGCTTAAAGGAGCTCTATTCCCTGCTTTCCCAGAAGCCCCGGCGTTTCCCCACAGACGTCCGGTACCGGATCTCTTCCATGACAGTCAACATTCTGCGTGAGCTGGACAGCATGATTCCCTCCCGGGAGTATGACGATCTTCTGAACCGGGCCTACTCACTTTTCAGCATCTGCGACTCCTTCCCGGAGCTTTTTCAGATTTCCTATGAGCTTTTAAAAAGCACCTCCGTCTATTTCGTTCAGGAGACCGGAACCACCGACGTGGTGGAGGATATCATCGCCTACATAAGGAAGCATTTTACAGAGGATCTGACTCTGCCCCAGCTCGCGGAAAACGTTCATTTTTCAGCCAATTATCTGTCGGCTCAGATCAAAAAGAAGACCGGTATGTCCTATATCAACTACGTCTCGCTTCTCCGTATGGAGTACGCGGAGCAGCTTCTCACCGGCACGAACCTCAAGGTCTCCGAGGTGGCGGCAAAATGCGGCTACCATGATAACAGCTATTTCAACCGGATTTTCTGCCGGAAATACGGGACTACCCCGGAGCAATACAGAAAGGCGCATAAAAAATGTTCCGAAAATTAACCGACCTTTTTTATTCCATGCGGTTCGGGCAGAGGCTCTGCATCATCCTGATCCTTTTTGCCCTGATCCCCATGCTGCTGATCCAGCAGATCCTCATGCATTTTTACGAAAAGCATATCGTGGACAGCGCCTCAAACAGCGCCTACTCCATCGTCAACGCCAACAATAACTCTCTGGATATGCTTCTCGACAACATTGAGACAGCCGCCCAACAAATGATTGACAGCCAGTTTTATTATGATACCTTTTCCGAACTGAACGATTTCTCCGTGGGAGACTGTCTTCGCTATGACCGGATTCTGACCCAAGAGCTCGCCAAGCAGTTTATCTACCAGGAAGCTGTCTATGACGTATATCTCTACACCTCCAAATGGCTTTTCGGAGTCAACACAGGACTGATGCCCATCACCATCGATTCCTTCCGGAAAGCCGGTTTTGAAGAGCTGGCCCGAAACGCCAGCGGCCTCTCCTGCTGGGTCACAGGCTACGATTATGGAGAACAGACCCAGAATGACTATCTGGTAAAAAAGAGCTCTTACGATTTCCGGTACCCTTTGACGATGCTGAAGGAAATGCAGTTTCAGTACACCTCACAAGGATATTACCAGCGGCTTTCCGAGGATACTGAAAAGCCGATTCTCGTGGTTCAGGTACTGGAGAAAAGTCTTCGGAACCTCTATAAAGACAGCGTCCCCTACGACGGAAGCCTCTATGTCATCGCCAACAGCGAGGGAAGCGTGGTCTCCTCCGACAACGACACCTTTCCTGTCGGCACGGTGCTTCCCGAGGATCTTTCTCCCTATCTCAGAACCTCCGGCTATGTGACCTATGATTTGAAGGGAGAAAAAAATCTGCTCTGCTACGATACGCTGGATGGGCGTGGGTTCTTCTCTTTCGCCCTTATTCCCATGAAAAATCTAACCCAGAATGCAGTCTGGAAAATGCGTCAGCTCCTCTGGATCTGTGCCCTGGTGCTAATCTTTCTCGCTGCTCTGGTGGCCTTTGTCCTTTCCCGGACCATCACCCGCCCTATCGCAGCCCTTACAAAGGCTGCCATCCGCGTCTCCAAGAGCGATTTTTCGGCCAACACACCAGTTCCCCGGGGACGTGATTTCAAGGTACTGACGGAAAGCTTTAACCATATGGAAAAAGAGATCAGCCGGCTGATCCATGAAAACTATGAGATCTCCCTCCGTGAAAAAGAGACGCAGCTCATGGCTCTTACGATGCAGATCAATCCGCATTTTCTTTACAACACCCTGAATACGATCAACATGCTGGCCATCCAGAATGACGACGACGAAACGGCGGAGCTCATTGTTTCCCTCTCGGAAATGCTCCAGTACACCTGCAAAGATTCCTCGGACCAGGCTCCCCTCTCGGCTGAGATCAGCTGGGTCTCCAATTACCTTTTCCTCATGTCCAAACGCTATAATGGCCTTTTCCGGACAGTTTTGGATATCGACGAGGACCTAATGGACTGCCGGATTCCAAAATTCATCCTGCAGCCTCTGGTGGAAAATTCCATCCTTCACGGTTTTTCGGATATGCAAAAAGAAGGAGTCCTCACTCTCGCAATTTCCAAGAGTGAAAACTCCCTCTGTATTGAAGTCAGAGATAACGGCATCGGCATGGACGAGGAACAGTTAAAAAAGTACATCCATGCCATCTGCGTGGACGGTCATGTGGGCATCTCCAACGTTCATCGCCGCCTCTCCCTGATCTACGGGGAAAATTATAAAATCCATGTGGTCTCCGCTCCGGGCGAAGGTACCTCCATCAAGATCTGGATCCCCGTCGAATACTAAATTTATTTCTCCAGGAACCAGACATCCATCTCTGTTACTCCTCTGTTTGCCCAAGCATAATAGGGGAGTAATTTTAACTGGAAGGAAACTTTTTTTCCTTTCCGGTCGGAATAAAGCGCTTTGGATGCTTCTCTGCGGGACGCCTGGACTTTGAGCACTGGCATCTCTCTTCCGGCTACCTCCGCTTTTTCCAGTTCAAAAGCGGCATCCCAGTCGATCCGCACATCCCGTAAAGGAGTATCATCATTATCGACACCTTCCGCGCAGTAAACCAACGGTCCTCTGGTGACAGCCACCCTTCCGCAGGTATCGACGATCTCGGGATTGCCCTCCCAGAGTTTTACTTTCATTTCGAGCTCCAGCTCGATGCGGTCTCCATCTTTCCAGTCTCTCTCAAGATATACAAAACCTTTTTCCGCTGCGGCGGGAACTTTTTCTCCGTTTACCAGAAGTTCTGCCTTATCGCACCAGCCCGGAATCCTTACGGCAAACGTGAAATTTCCCTCACTTTTCAGGGTCCAGCTGATCTTTCCGTCACAGGGATATTCTGTACGCTCCTGAAGGGTAATTGTCTTTCCATTCAGATGCAGCGTTGTATCCGCATCCATGTAGCACTGGGCAAAAATGGTGTTTCCCGCGGTGGAATAGAGATAATCGCCGATGGAACCGATCGTGCGAACCAGGTTCGGTGGGCAGCAGGAGCAGCCAAAGACTTTCACGCGCTCCAGAATGGGCAGATGCTCCTTAAGACCCTCAGGACGGCTGTCGTTAAACGCGTTTCTTCTGGGATCCACCGCCAGCGGGTTCTCATAGAAAAAGCTGTCTCCCGAGAGAGAAATGCCGCTCAGCACCGTATTGTAAAGAGCTCTCTCTGCGGTATCGGCATAGCGTCCGTCCGCCTCAATGAGCCAGAGTCTCCGGCAGAAAAGTGCCAGGGCAATGGAGGCACAGGTCTCGTTATAAGCCGTATATTCCGGGAAATCATAATCAAACGTAAAGGATTCGCCGCGGCAGGTGGACCCCACACCACCGGTGATGTACATACGCTTCTCGGTGATATTTTCAAAAAGAGTCCGGCAGATTTCCGTCAGTTTCTCTTCCTTTGTCTCCAGAGCCAGATCTGCCATGCCAGAATAGAGGTAGAGTGCTCTCACGCTGTGGCCCTCTGCCGTCACCTGTTCCCGTACCGGAAGGTGGGACTGCATATGCTCCTGATCGGTGAAGGAATAGGTCTCATCCCGGTCGCTGGTTCCTCTGGTATTGATAAAATATTCCGCCAGCTTGAAATAGCGCTCCTCGCCGGTGTAATGATACAGTTTCATAAGAGCCAGCTCGATCTCTTCGTGGCCCGGCGTGTCAAAGGCCGCGGAGTGTTCCACCCGGAATACCCGGTCAATGAGATCCGCATATTTCATGGCTACCCGGAGCATGTTGTCTTTTCCTGTGGCCTCCTTATAGGCGATGGCTCCCTCGATGAGGTGGCCGGCACAGTAAAGCTCATGGTCGGTTCTTCTGGTAAAGCGAGCCTTCGGCTCCACCACGGTAAAATAGGCATTGAGATAACCATTGGTATCTTGGGTTCGCTCCATACGACCCACGAGTTCGTCGATCTTTGCCTCAAGCTCAGGATCCCGTTCTTTTTTCAGGAAATAGGCAGCTCCCTCGATCCATTTTGTCACGTCAGACTCCCAGAAAATATGAGGCTGATTGGGCATGCCTTTTTTCCACTGCATTTTCAGTGCTTCAAAGCGCCCGGTCTCCTCAAACCGGTCATAAACCGCATTGACGGTCACTTTCCGGCAGAGATCCTGCTCTGTCTTCCAGAAACCTCCGATAATCGTGCTGTCCGCAAAGCTCACCGGTTTTCCACTCCATTTTTCCATTTTGTTCTCCTTTCGCTTACGCTTTCATACCTGTCAGTGAGATGCCTTCGATGAGGTGCTTCTGTCCCACGAGGAAAACGCCCACACAGGGAGCCACCACGATGGTGGAAGCAGCCATCAGAAGATTCCATTTTGTAGAATAATCGCCACGGAACTGCAAGAGTCCGACAGCCAGCGTAAATTTCGTCTTTGTGTTCAGGTAAATGATGGGGCCGAAGAAATCATTCCAGTTGCCGAGAAAGGTAAAAAGAGCCACCACCACCAGAGCTGATTTTGCCAGCGGCATAATAATCCGGAAGAAAATCTGCAGCGGACCGGCTCCGTCGATGCGGGCCGCCTCGTCAAGATCCTTTGGTATGCCTAAGAAAAACTGTCTCAGCAGGAAGATATTGAAGGCGCCGCCTCCGAAAAAGGAGGGCAGAATCAGGGGCCAGTAGGTATCAATCATGTGGAAATTTCTCCAGATCATGAACTGTGGGATCAGGGTAACGGAACCTGGAAGCATCATCGTGGAGAGCACCAGTGCAAAGCAGAAGCCCTGGCCTTTCCATTTGATTCTGGAAAAAGCATAAGCCGCCATGGAAGACGTCAGAAGCGTACCGATCAGGCAGCCCGCAACGATTGTGATCGTGTTAATCGCATATCTTCCGAAATCAGCAGCCTTGAGAGCGTCCGTGTAGTTGCTCCAGAGCATTTCCTTTGGCCAGAACACGAAGGGACGCATGCTGTAAATGTCCGTATTTTTCATAAAGGAAGAACGGACCATCCAGTAGAGCGGGATTACGCAGACCAGAGCCAGAAGAATAATCACCGCATAGACTGCCGCCTGTTTTATATAGTAGGAAGTTTTTCTTCTTCTCTTCTTCATCTTAATCATTTCCCCCTTCGTAGTAAACCCATTTTTTCGATGACTTAAATACAATAACCGTAAGAAGCATCACGACTACAAACAGAATCCAGGCCATGGCCGAAGCTTTTCCCATATCCATGTACTTGAAGGCCTGTCTCCAGAGATTATATACATAAAACAAAGATGCATTGTTCGGTCCGCCCTCGGTGATGATGTACGCCTGGGAGAAGACCTGCAATGCTCCGATGATGCCGTTTACCAGGTTGAAAAACAGGGTAGAGGATACCATCGGCAATGTGATATTCCAAAATTTATCCCAGCTGTTTCCGCCGTCGATCTCCAGAGCCTCATAGTAGACCTGCGGAATCTCCTGAAGGCCAGCCAGGAAAATAACCTGGGTAGAACCGGTCCCCCAGATTCCCATAAAGACGATGGACGGGAGAACGCTTCCTTTTCCCCAGAAGAACTGGCTCTTGGGCAGGTGCAGGAACTCAAGAATCGTGTTGAAAAGGCCGAAATCCGGGTTCATCAGAAGGAGCCACACAAAGCTCGTGGCAACTGCCGGAAGAATACAGGGCAGGTAAAACAACGACCGGAAGAAGGCTCTGCATTTGATATCCCTGTTTAAAAGAAGCGCAATCATAAATGCAAAAATCAGATTGGCAGGAACTGCCATAATCGAATACAAAACGGTGGCTTTTACGGAGATCCAGAAGGTCTTCTCGTGACCGCTCAGCAATTCTATATAGTTTTTCAGGCCTACCCAGGAGGGTTTGCCTATGATGTTGTAATCGCAAAGGCTGTAGTAGCCGCTCAGCAGCATCGGAAACAGGTTAAAGATCAGAAATCCCAGTACCGCCGGCAGAGCAAAGCCCCAGCCCACAAGATTCATTCTTGTTTTTGTCTTCATCGTTTTCATTTTGCTCATCCTTTCTCTCCCCTGTTGAAAAGAGAGCTGCCGTTTTTATCCGGCAGCTCTCTTCTTCACATTTCCATGATTATTTACCATAGAAGCCCTGAACCTGGGCATTTGCATCTGCCTCGATCGAACTGATTGCTTCGTCTGCGGTCTTCTCTCCGGACCAGAGGTCATCCAGTGCGGGGCTGATCACGTCGTTAATCTTGTTGAAGTTCTTGACGTAAGCAGTGATAGGAGTTCTTGCGGTTCCATCCATCATCGGAGTTACGATGCTGTCATAGTAGTTTGCCGGATGATTCTCGGTGATGATGGTCTTGATATAATCGTCGTTGTACTCTTTCATGTTGGTGGGCAGCCACAGGCCGGATTTGAACAGCGGCTCGCAGGCTCCAACCTCGGTCATGATGTATTTTACGAACTCGAAAGCGGCATCTGTTTTCTCACTGTTCATCAGAGTGATGGCTCCGTAGGTTGCAACTGTTGCCGGGGTCTCACCCATTCTCGGAAGAGCTGCTACGTTGTACTCTACGCCATCGGACATCAGACCTGCATTGGACCACTGTCCGTCAAAGCTCATAGCCACTTTATTGGTAGCCAGTGCCTCGGAAAGGCCAGGCATCGTCTCGCTTGCGGTCGGTGTGGGAGCTACATGATAAACGTAGATGAGATCTGCCAGTTTCTGGAGAACGTCTTTTCCTTCGTCAGTTGCATAACCGATAGAGGTTCCATCCTCAGTCAGGTAATCGCCGCCCTCACTGAAGAGGAAGGGCATATAGCCTGCCCACCATTTGGAGATGTTCACGCCGTAAACGTCGATGTTTTCCGGATCAAAGTCGGGATCCAGAGCATTCTTTCCATTCTTGTCAATGGTCAGCTGCTGTGCATTCTTTACGAAGGTATCCCAATCCCAGGCATCCGCATATTTTGCAGGAGGTTCTTCCACGCCATACTGCTCGAAGAGGGACGGATTATAGAACATGCAGATGTTCTCAGAACCAATACCATAACCAGCCATATAGTCTTCATTCAGCATGTATTTGAACTGATCGCCCACGCACTCGGTATCGAAGCTCTCGTCCTTGTCGATGTACTCCTGCAGGTTTGCCACGATTCCCTGCTCTGCCAGCGGGAAAAGAAGGGTATCACTGTTCATCATGCAGACTTCCGGAATATCGTTTCCAGCGATCATAGCGGTGATCTTCGTGTCATACTCATCCGGGACGTTCATAACGGTCACATGGATATCCGGATGGCTCTCGTTGAATTTCTCCGCAATCTCTTCGTACACAGCCAGGGTATCTCCGCCGTCCCACTCGGTAAAGCGGATCTCGGTCACGTCACCGTCTGCCTTTGCCACAAGGTTTCCACCGTTTATGCACACCAGTGAAAATACAGAAGCTCCTGCCAGTACACAGCTAATTACTTTTCTTTTCATAACTTTTTTCTCCTTTCTGAAATAAGCTCTGTGTTTTTGATGAGCTTATTATATCAGCGGGTTTTTCCGTTTTCCATTGGACGATTATGCAATCATTGGACAAATCAAAGATCCCGCTGCAAGCAACGGGATCTTTGACTCTCGCGGCAGTCGCCAAATATCCATGCAAGCATGGCTGCTTGGCTCGTTGCTCACGGAAATCAACGCTCATAAAAAAAGAACCTCACTGATTTTCACCAATAAGGTTCTCCTATAGGATCATTTATTCTTCTTCCAGTGTCCCTTCCCGGGCTTCTTTCATGAGAAGGCAGGTTTGGAAGTGGACACAGCGCCTGAAATTGCAATCCGCAAAGGTCAGGACCAGGCCCTCGGGCCGCTCTTCGTATTCACAGCAGACCGTGTTAGCTCTGTTCTGCGCCCGGCAGTAACCGCTGATCATCTTTTCCTGAATTTCCACACTTTTCGCCTCCATCCAGCTCAAACCAGAACTCCACGCCGTTGTCGTAGTTCTTCACGCCGCATTTCTGATGGAAGGAATCCATGATGGCCTTCACGATCGAAAGACCGATGCCGCTTCCGCCGTACTCACGGGTTCTGGCTTTGTCTACTTTATAAAACTTGATCCAGATCTTGTCAAGATCCTCCTCCGGAATCGGTTTTCCGGTGTTGAATACCGTTGTGCGGATCACGTTGCCCGGCTCATGGATCAGTTTAACATCGATGACCTTCTCTCCTTCGAGATGGTTCAAGGCGTTGCTGATATAGTTGGTCACGACCTCTTCCACCTTGAACTCATCCGCCCAGACATAGGCGGGCTCCTCCTCATTGAAGAGGAGCTTCGCCTCTTTCTGCTGGGCCAGGATGGAGGCCGACTGGATCACGCCCTTGACGAGACTCACCAGGTCAAAACGCTCCATCGTGACGACGTCGTTTCCAAACTCCAGCTGGTTCAGGGTCAGGAGTTTCTTCACCATCTGGTTCATTTTCGAAGACTCATCCATGATAACCTCGCAGTAAAACTCCCGGCTCTCGGGATCGTCGTTGATGCATTCCTTGAGGCCCTCCGCATAGCCCTGAATCAGCGCGATGGGAGTTTTCAGCTCATGGGAAACGTTGGAGAGGAACTCTTTTCGCATCTCATCGATCTGTTCTTTTTTCTCAATGTCACTCTGTAATTCATTGTTTGCCGTCTTGAGCTCCGAGATCGTCTCCTGAAGTTTATCGGACATCCGGTTAAAATGATCTCCCAGCTGGGCAATCTCATCATTTCCGCCGCGGGTGTATTTGGCCTCAAAATCCAGATCCGCCATGCGCTTGGAAAGATCCGTCAGCTCCTGGATCGGCTTGGTGATCTGTTTGGAAAGCCAGACCGCCAGGATAATACCAAAGACCACACCTGCAATCGCAAAATAGGTAAAAAATTCATTGGAGATCTTCACGCTGTCCCAGATACTGTCCAGAGCCAGACGCATGATGAAGTTGTAGTTGTTGTCCAGGCCGCCCCAGATCTCCAGATATTCCTGCTCGTTGAAGGGATCCCGGATCTTCTGCACGGTATAATTATCCGTCTTGATCAGTACATCTTTATCGTAGGAGCTCACCCCGTAATGGTAGGCAAAAAGCCGGCCTGCCAGCAGGGATTTATCCTGATCGGAGCTCACGCACCAGAGCTCGGGATTCATCTCCTCGTCGCTGATGACCAGGCGGATGTTATAGCGGTTGCAGAGAAGTTCCAGATTGCTCTGGAAATCGTCCTCCTGGTAGGAATTTGGCAGATCATAGGAATTGATGAGCGTATATACCTTAATGAGGGACCGCTCTTTCTGCACCATATAATACTTTTCCAGGAAAACATTATTCATCAGGAAACTGGTTCCCAGGACAAAGAGCAGCAGAGCCACGATGGCCACAGCGATCCTGTTTCTTATGGAGTGTTTCATTTATGCTTCCACCTCAAATTTGTATCCCATGCCCCAGATTGTCCGAATATAGTCGCCTGCTTTTCCAAGCTTGCTGCGGAGCTTTTTCACATGGGTATCAATGGTCCGGGCATCGCCAAAGTAATCATAGTTCCACACATTGTTCAGAATCTTTTCTCTGGAAAGAGCCAGGCCCTGGTTTTCCATAAAATAAGAAAGAAGCTCAAATTCCTTGAAGCTCAGTTCTACTTCCCGACCGTCCACTTTCACCTGATGGGCCGCCTTGTCAAGGGAGAGGATGCCTGCGGTGATCACGCTGTCAGAAGAGATCGCGTTGGTTCTCCGAAGGATTGCTTCCACCCGGGCCACCAGAATCTTGGGGCTGAAGGGTTTGGAAATATACTCGTCTACGCCCAGCTCAAAGCCCAGAAGCTCGTCCTGCTCGTCGCCTCTGGCCGTCAGCATAATGATAGGCACTTTGGAATGCTTCCGGATCTCCCGGCAGACCTGCCAGCCATCCATTTTCGGCATCATCACATCCAGAATGATGAGAGCGATATCTTTTTCCTCAAAAAAAAGATCCACAGCCTGCTCTCCGTCTCCGGCCTCGATCACGTCAAAATCCTGACGGACCAGGAAGTCACGGACCAGTTTTCTCATTCTGCTTTCGTCATCGACTACCATTACCTTTAATTTTTCCATAAAGCTCCACCTCTATATTTTAAATTTAAGAGTTACTTTAACACAGTTTTATGTAAGTTCTGTGAAAATACCGATCTTTTCGCGGATTTCCTGCATTCGCTGGTCCGTATGGGAGATCACCTCCGCGCATTCCTTCAATTCCGCACCGATCTCCTCGCTGTGGGGTACGTCTTTTTTGTAGCTGAGCTGATGCTCGAGGCTTGCCCAGAAGTCCATGGCGATGGTCCGGATCTGCACCTCCACCCGCATCATCTGACGGCCTTTTGAGAAAAAGACAGGCACCTCCACAATCAGGTGAAGGCTTCGATAGCCGTTAGGCTTTGGATTTTTGATATAGTCCTTGACCTGGAGCAGGCGGATATCGTCCTGGCTGGAGAGCCACCGGGCCACATCGTAAATGTCGTCCAGAAAATAGCAGATCACGCGGATGCCTGCCACATCGTTGAGATTCTCAACCATGGACTCGATGCTTACCTCCAGCCCTCTCCTCTGCAGTTTATTGACAATGCTTAAAGGCTTCTTCACCCGGGTCTTGATAAATTCGATGGGATTGCGGTTATAGCGTACGGAGAGTTCGTCGTTCAGTACCTCAAGCTTGGTCTGCACCTCTCTCAACGCGCAGCCGTACATCATCATGATTTCCTCAAATTTCGCACCCTGCTGGTAAAGCTTCTCGGCTTCCTCCGGCAGAAGGCGTTCCTGTATAAAAGTTTTGACTCGTTCCATTGTTTCCTCCAAAGTGCCGGGCAAATTTTCCCCGACGATACCTTCATTCTACCAGTTTGAGGAAAAATTGACAAGAGCGTTTGTTATCCGGAAAAACGCAAAAAAGCAGCAGATCTATGAAAAGTCTGCTGCTTCTTATTTCTATACTTCTGCAAAAAATTTCTGTTTTCGTTCGATCATCTCGTCGATCCGGGAGATGTAGGATGCCACATCCTTGACGTTCTCGCAACGCTCGATGCGGTGCGTGCCATCCTCGTTGGCTTCAGGCCAGACACGCTTCGTGGAGGCGCCGGCTCCCAGTGCCAGGATGGACTGTTTCTCCTCCATAATCAGGATGTTGTAGATGCCTTCTTTTCCCGGGCGGGCATAGCCCACGTTCTCCAGGTTGCCTGCCATGTTTTTCTGGCGGTAGAGATAGTAAGGGAAAAGACCGGAACTCATGCAGGCTTTCTCGGTCATATCCATGATTTCCATATTGTTGATGAAGGACATTTCCTTATACTGATCCTTGAACATATTCAGCCGGGCGGCCCTTTTGACTGCCAGAGAATGGACGGTTACACTGTCCGGATCCAGTTTTTTGATCTCCTGGAGGGTATACTCCACTTCATCTTTTCCCTCGCCGGGAAGACCAACGATGAGATCCATATTGATATTGTCAAAACCAAGCTCCCGAGCCAGAAGGAAGGCTGCTTTTGTCTCCTCCACCGTATGTCTCCGGCCGATGATCTCCAGTGTTTTCTGGTTCATGGTCTGGGGATTGATGGAAATCCGGGTGACGGGGTGCTTTTTGATGACTTCCAGTTTTTCCCTGGTAATGCTGTCCGGACGGCCCGCTTCCACGGTAAACTCCTGCACCTTACTGAGATCAAAATGCCGCTTGATCTCTGTCAGCAGCCGGTCCAGCTGCTCCGGCTCCAGGGTCGTCGGGGTTCCGCCGCCGATGTAGACCGTATCCAGCTGCCGTTCCTTATAGATCTCCGCCCCGTAGGCAATCTCCTTGCAGAGAGCATCCAGATAATCGTCCACCTTCTTTTTCCAGACGGAAAGGGGGCTGGAGCTGAAGGAACAGTAGAGGCAGATACTGGGACAGAACGGGATCCCCACATAGAGGCTGTAGCCGTTGTCATAATCGATATCTCTCAAAATATGCCGTTCCCGGTTGGCAATTGAGATGCCAAGGGAGGTCTTCGCCGGACTGATAAGATACGTTTTTCGCATATAATCCGCGATGTCCCGGTTGCTCATGCCCTGCTCCAGAAGAGCCATGGGGATCTTCGTGGGCCGGATGCCGGTCAGCGTCCCCCAGGGAAGCGTGGTTCCCGTATAGTCGCTGAGCATCCGGTAAACCCGGTATTTCAGATGATTTTTCGTCTCTTTCCGGTTCTTCTCGTACTCCACCGCCTCGGTGTCTTCCTTCACCACCTGGCCGTCCTTCTCAAAACGAACCGCAATTTCCTGTTCTTTGTAGATCACAGAGATTTTCAGAAGGGCCTCACCGGCATTTTCCGGTTCCTCATAACAGACAGTCACATCCTCGCCGGGATAAAAAGACTTCACCAGAGAATGCAGGTCATACTCAAAATCCTGTTTGTTTAACTGTATTAAAATCATTTCGTTTTTTCCTTACGCATAGGGGTTCCAGCACCTTTCCTGTTCAATGCTCGTATCGTTCTCGTGGCCCGGATAAACCTCGGTCTCTGCCGGAAGTTCCTTCAGAAGACGACGCACGGAAGTCACCAGTGCGGAGCTGCTCCCCCCCGGAAAATCCGTTCTTCCCACGGAGCCGCAGAAAAGGGTATCCCCGGAGAAAAGCACCTGCTCCTCCGGAAAATAAAAGCAGCAGCCTCCCGGTGTATGGCCCGGTGTATGGAACACCTGAATAGAAAAACCGGCCAGCTCCAGCTGGTCTTTATCCTTCAGAAGCTGGTCCGCCTGCAGGGTCATGGGCTTTCCGAAAAGGCCGGTGGAAAGATTTTTATCCGCATCCCCCAGCATTTCCTGGTCCTCCGCACCCACATAAACCGGAATACCATAATGTTTCCTAAGCTCCGGTACGGCTCCGATATGATCCCGATGGCCGTGGGTCAGAAGGATGGCCTTCGGTGTCACACCCTCTTCCGTAAGCTTCGCCGCCACGGTAGCCGCCCCGTCCCCGGGATCAATGATCAGAGCTTCTTTTTTCTCCGTCTGAATCACCAGATAGCAGTTGGTCCGGATTGGCCCCAGATGGAGCTCCACCAGCTTCATTTTCTTTGCTTCACTCATCGTATGCTCCCTTTCTGTCAGCCCGTACTTCTCTCGATATCAATGACGCTCTCAACCTGCCGGATCTTGGCAATGATGGAATTGAGCTCCTCCTTGCTGTGTACGTCGAAACTCATCGTGATGGTCGCTTTTCCCTGCTTGTTGGTCCGGGAATTGACGCCGGTCAGGTCGATCTTCATCTCCGTGAGGATCTTGGAAACATCCACCAGCACGCCGGTACGGTTGTTGACATAGATCTTGATCTCTGCCGGGAATCGCTCGTTGGGATTGTCCGCCTCTCCTTCCTGCCACTCTGCATCGATCAGGCGGGCTCTCTCCTCCGCGCTCAGGTTGATGATGTTGACACAGTCGGTCCGGTGAATAGACACACCTCTTCCGCGGGTGACAAAGCCCACGATCTCATCGCCGGGCACCGGAGAACAGCACTTGGAATAGCGGACAGCCAGATCGTGAAGGCCTCTCACCACAATGGCACTGTGATTCTTGCTTCTGCGGTGCTCGATCTCCTGGGCATGTTCCACGACAGATTCTACGAGTTTTTCATCGGTAAGCTCTTTTTTCTTCTTCTTCTCGTAACCTTCCACAAGCTTATTTACGACCTGACCTTCCTTGAGGCCGCCGTGGCCAATGGCTGCCAGGATGGAATCCCAGTCCTTGAAGCCATATTTCCGCATGACCGCTTCCATCAGGTCATTTTTCAGAAGATCACTCAAAGGAATGCCCTTGGTCTTACAGTAGGTCGCCATGAGTTCTTTTCCTTTGATGATATTGTCATCCTTCAGCTCATTTTTGAACCACTGGTTTATCTTGTTTTTCGCCTGGGTGCTCTTGACGATCTTGAGCCAGTCCCGGCTGGGCCCCTTGGAGTTCTGGGAGGTAATGATCTCGATCCGGTCTCCGTTCTGGATCACATAATCGATATTCACCAGTTTTCCGTTGACTCTGGCTCCTACCATCTTATTTCCGACCGCACTGTGGATACTATAGGCAAAGTCGATGGGTGTGGAACCGTTCGGCAGGTTTTTCACATCGCCCGCCGGTGTAAAGCAGTAAACACTCTCTGCAAACAGGTCCAGGTCACTTTTCAGAAGACCCATGAACTCCCGGTTATCGGACATGTCCCGCTGCCACTCCAGGATCTGACGAAGCCAGCTCAATTTCTCTTCTTCCTGCTGGGCCGCCGGTTTTATGCCGTTAGCCGCCTCTTTGTATTTCCAGTGGGCTGCGATACCGTACTCGGCGGTACGGTGCATCTCAAATGTACGGATCTGGATTTCAAAAGGCTGGCCATTCGGACCAATCAGGGTCGTATGAAGAGACTGGTACATGTTCTGTTTCGGCATCGCGATGTAATCCTTGAAACGGCCCGGAATCGGCTTGTACATCTCATGGATGATACCTAAGGCTGCATAACAGTCTTTCACCGTATCGACGATGATACGCACCGCAAAAAGGTCATAAATCTGATCCAGGGTCTTTTCCTGGTTGACCATCTTTTTATAAATACTGAAAAAATGTTTGGCACGGCCGTCTATTTCGGCTTTGATCCCGGCCTTGTCCATCTGCTCGCGGACGTCTTTTACAATGCTCTGGACAAATTTCTCGCGCTCGCTTTTCCGGAGGGCAATCTTTTCCACGAGGTCGTAATAAACCTCGGGTTCCAGATATTTCAGGGAAAGGTCATCCAACTCCACCTTGATTTTTGAAATACCAAGACGGTGAGCGATGGGCGCATAGATCTCCATGGTCTCTCGAGCCTTTTCCTTCTGTTTCTCCGGCTTCATGTACTTCAGTGTACGCATATTGTGGAGACGGTCCGCCAGCTTGACCAGGATGACCCGGATATCCTTGGCCATCGCCAGGAACATCTTACGGAGGTTCTCCGCCTGCTCTTCCACCTTGTCCACTTTATAGGACAGCTGAGTCAGCTTGGTGACGCCGTCAACGATGACCTCCACCTCTTCGCCAAACTCCTGCTTGATCTCCTCCGGTGTCATGACCGTATCCTCCACCACATCATGAAGAAGGCCAGCCACAATACTCTCCTTGTCCAACTCCAGATCAGCCAGAATGATCGCCACACAGAGAGGGTGAATAATATAAGGCTCACCGGACTTGCGAAGCTGCCCTTTATGCGCCTCGTCAGCAATATGATAAGCCTTTTCTATCATGGAAATGTCCGTGGAAGGATGGTATTTCTTTACGCTGTCGATCAATTCTTTGTATAGAATATCCGGGCTGGTAAAATCTGCCATGGTCTTCACACTGGCATCCGCTTTTTTCACTTCATCTACTTTATAGTTGCCGCTCTCGTCTTTTGCCATATCCATCACCGCTTTCTGTATCGTTTTTTATTTTATATAGGAAATTCAGTTTCCTTCGTAGCTGATGACAGAAGCCACATCGTAGCCTTTCAGGCGTTCTCTGCCTTTCAGGCCTTTGAGCTCCATCAGGAAGATTACCTTGACAACCTCTCCGCCCAGACGCTCGATCATCTTGATACAGGCCTCCACGGTTCCGCCGGTAGCGATGAGGTCATCCACGATAACAACCTTCTGGCCCGGTTTGATGGAATCCTTGTGCATCTCGATTGTAGCGCTGCCATACTCCAGATCATAGTCCTGAGAAATAGTCTCCAGCGGAAGTTTGCCTTTCTTACGCACCGGAACGAAGGGCTTTTTCTCTTTATATGCGATGGGCACACCAAAGATAAAACCTCTGGATTCGGTTCCGACTACCACATCAAAATCGACTCCTTTCAGAAGATCATCCATGGAATCGATGGCCAGCTGCAGGCCTTCTGCGTCATTCAGCACACTTGTGATATCACGGAAAATAATACCCGGTTCTGGGAAATCCGGAATACTTCTGACATATTCTTCAATTTTTTTCATCTTCTTATCCTCCAGTCTTATCTATGGATGCCTTTCGGCGGCATTTTTATTCCCCTGAAAAACAGCGAATCAAACAGTCATGCCTGCATGGATATCTGACGACCGCCACAAGGGACAAATACTCTTTCAACTATAGTAGTATAACATCGGGAAAACATGATTGCAAGCCACGATACACAAAAAGGCTCCACAGAACATCGACTGTTCTATGAAACCCTGCCCTCATGATAACTACTCAGGATTTTTCTCTTATACCCTAAAACCGCAAAGGAAAAAATCCTGTAAAACGAAAAAGTGCGGAAGGCGGGACTTGAACCCGCACGGTATTGCTACCACAGGCACCTGAAGCCTGCGCGTCTGCCAATTCCGCCACTTCCGCATTTCATTTCTTATGAACTTTTCTGTGCTGTCTCTCAAGCACAGGTTTATAATACAACAGGAATTTCTGTTTGTCAACACCTTTTTTGAATTTTTTTATTTTTTTCGCTAGTTTAAAAAATTTTGAAAAATTCGAAAAAAGTAGTTGACGAGTGGCAAAAACGATGCTATAATCTGTCTTGTTCCTGAGGAACACAAAACTTCACAGAGTGAGCGGGAGTGCTGGAATTGGCAGACAGGCTAGACTAAGGATCTAGTGTTGGCAACGACGTGTGGGTTCAAGTCCCATCTCCCGCATCTTTCTTAAAAGTTGGATGTGTTGTTCGAAGAACAAAATGCGGAAGTGGCGGAATTGGCAGACGCGCAGGCTTCAGGTGCCTGTGGTAGCAATACCGTGCGGGTTCAAGTCCCGCCTTCCGCATTCTTTTGTTTTTTAAAAAGAATTGCAGGGATGAATAAAAGAGTCAGACCGAAAGGCCTTGGCTCTTTTTTTGTATGGTGGCTTTGAAAAGCCACCGTGGAATATAACGAGAGGAAAACCATCGGTGTTGCGCCAGTCCCACCCCCTCGTGTCTCCCCTCCAGAGCACGCCAGGAAATAGGGGGCTTACGTCAGACTGGCATGCCAGGAAATAGAGGGGCTTACGTCAGACCGGGAGGTAACGACGATGTTTTCCAAGTTGCAGACATAAAATCAGCCAAACAATTACTCGTTTATTCTCTTGTTTTCAACTTGTAGACAAAGATTTAACCACCATTGCTGTTGTGATATATTAATAAGTAGAAAGACGGACACACCATGAGCGACTCTGATGGTTACCCCCCTGCATATTCCCGTAGAGGCTTCCAAAGCCACTATATAAAAAAAGAGCTAAGACTTCACATCTTAACTCTCATTTCCGCAATTCATTTTAAACAAAAAAGAATGCGGAAGGCGGGACTTGAACCCGCACGGTATTGCTACCACAGGCACCTGAAGCCTGCGCGTCTGCCAATTCCGCCACTTCCGCATTTTGTTCGCTGCATCCAACTTTTTAAGAAGGATGCGGGAGATGGGACTTGAACCCACACGTCGTTGCCAACACTAGATCCTTAGTCTAGCCTGTCTGCCAATTCCAGCACTCCCGCTCGCTCTATGAAGTTTTCTGTTCCTCACGAACATTTAATATTATACATGTAATTCCGCCATCTGTCAACCACTTTTTTCAATTTTTCCAAATTTTTTTATCCACCAGAATATACTAAAAAGCTTTCAATCATCCAAGCAGAGTTGCAGGCAAAGCAACCGTCCTGATACTCACGAACATTTAGCAGTTTTGCAGAATATGAACAATGCAACACGTCAAACCATCAGGGACAGAAAAAGCCATTAACTCCGTCCCCAGTGGCTCATCTCACATGGAAGCCGCTCTCCTCGATAACATCCATATCCATGCAGCTCATGCGGTCGATCCACGCATAACTCATTCTCTTCAGCTGTTCCAGCAGCTTCGCGATGGCCGCCGGGTCGCCCTGAACTTCCATCTCCACACTTCCGTCCCATTCATTTTTCACCCAGCCTGTAAGGCCAAGGCCAGAAGCCATCCATCTGGCTCTGGAGCGGAAGCCCACACCCTGGACGTTTCCGTAAAAACAAAAATGTTTTCTTACTTTCTTCATTCGATCTTCCTCTGGATAAAGCAAAACCCGCAGCGGACCGCGGGTTTTCCTTCTATATATAATATACTTTTTTAATGAGCAAAACGATAAGCCGGGTTATGTCGTTGGATGGTCATCTATCTAGGCCTGCTGTTGCCAGCAGGCTCAAGCGACCTACCTGAGACCGACGGGCCGCCGTATGTCTCTATTCGGTCTTGCTTCGGATGGGGTTTACATGTGCCCCGTCTGTTACCAGCCGGGCGGTAGTCTCTTACACTGCCCTTCCACCCTTACCCGCCAAAGCGGGCGGTTCATTTCTGTTGCACTGTCCTTGGAGTCGCCTCCACCGGATGTTATCCGGCACCCTGCCCTATGAAGCCCGGACTTTCCTCGTCTGACACCTTTCGGACTGTCAGCCGCGACCATCTGTCTTACTCATTGCATAAGAGAAAAGGCAGTCTTGCCGGATTTCTCCATTCAGCCTGCCTTTATGATCCACTTATCTTAAGCCAGTTTGCTCTTTGCCAGCTCTGCCAGAGTCTTGAAGCCCTCAGCATCGTTGATAGCCATGTCAGCCAGGATCTTTCTGTTCATCTCAACGCCAGCCAGTTTCAGGCCGTACATGAATTTGCTGTAGGAAAGACCATTCATACGAGCTGCTGCGTTGATACGAGCGATCCACAGCTGTCTGAACTGACGCTTTCTCTCTTTTCTTCCTGCGTAGGAGCTGGTCAGAGCTCTCATGACAGACTGTTTTGCGATTCTATACTGTTTGGAACGTGCGCCTCTGTAACCTTTTGCCAGTTTCAGGGTTCTGTTATGTCTCTTCTTAGCGTTTAAGCCGCCTTTAATTCTTGCCATCTCTTAATTTCCTCCTTCAGTCTTTCGATTATAAATACGGTAAAATCTTCTTCATGTTCTTGAAGTTGGTAGCGTCCACGATTGTAGCCTTTCTCAGGTTTCTCTTTCTCTTCGTGGTCTTCTTGGTTAAGATATGGCTCTTATAAGCTTTATTTCTCTTTAATTTACCGGTTCCTGTCTTTTTGAAACGTTTTGCAGCTGCTCTGCTGGTTTTAATCTTGGGCATTCTTATGTTCCTCCTTATTCTGAATCTATCTGCGGTTATGACACCGCACGGTCAAACCCGAAGGCTTTCCCCTATTTTAACTGCGTGATTAGCGTTTTTCAGTTAAAAACATTGTCATATTTCGACCCTCGATCTTCGGGGGCTTATCCACACTGGCGACATCCTTCAGCTGTTCTGCGAAGTCGTCCAGGATGTGCTTGCTGCTCTGCATATGAGCCATCTCGCGTCCACGGAAACGCAGGGTAACTTTTACCTTGTTGCCTTTCTCGATGAACTTTCTTGCCGCTCCTACCTTGGTATTCAAATCATTCACGTCAATATTCGGTGACAGGCGAACTTCTTTGACCTCGATGGTCTTCTGTTTTTTCTTAGCTTCTTTTTCTTTTCTGGCCTGCTCGTAACGATATTTTCCATAATCGATAATCTTGCAGACGGGCGGTTTAGCCGCAGGAGCAATTTTTACCAAATCAAGCTCTGCCTCTTTTGCCATCTTCATAGCATCTCTGGCAGACATAATACCTAACTGTTCTCCGTTTTCTCCAATCAAGCGGATCTCCTTATCGCGGATCTGCTCGTTAATCATTAATTCGCTAATTGTTTTGCACCTCCGTACCGTTGTTTGTTCATGATGATCAGCGGACATAAAAAAAGATGGACGCGATTGTCCACCATACAAATGCCCCGTTTCAACAGGGAAATCTATGAACCGCCAGTCACTGACTCGTGCTGAGGTGAGAGTGGACACTCTGCTTTCTTTTCTTAACCTGCACTAGGATACCATAGATTTCCCACATTGTCAACAAGTTTTTTTCAAATTATTTTCCACAGTTACAATGGAAAGTTCCGCACTGGGTTTCTTCCTTCTGTTTTGCAGAAGAGCCGTCGATATCGATCTTCGATGCGGTACAGCACTGACCCTCGTTGTACTGACAGTGACAGGCCTTACAGCCCACGTCGATGGTGGCGCTGGGAACGCCGGCGCTGCTGGTCACTCCGTTTCCGGTTCTGGCCATAAAGCTCTCACAGCAGGTTTCTCCCGGCTGCTCGGCCTCTTTTCCTCCGACGGTGATATCTCCCTTGCTGCAGTACTCTCCTTTGTTGTAGATACAGCTCATCGCTGAACAAACTAATAACGGCATGATACTACCTCCTTTTTTATTGGCGCACAGTAACCATTCAGGAGTCACTATCCCGCGAGGTGTTTTGGCATGAATATGCCAAAATCCCGAGGGTTGCATGCAAAAATCCCATCGCCAAAGGCGATTTTCATTGGATTTTTGCTCGTAACTGTGAAGGTACTGAACAGTTGCGTACAGAAGCAGTATCTGCCGTTATCTCATTTTTTATTCAAAAAAATTTACTTCTGCTCTTCCACTTCCACCTTGCGGTTCTCGCGGTTTTTGATCTCCTCTTTGATATCAGAGATGAAGGCATCAAGACCCTTCTGGCCCTCGTCGCCTTTGAAACGGCTTCTCACAGATACGACGCCGTCCTCTTCCTCTTTGGCGCCGACTACCAGCATATAGGGGATCTTCTGCAGTCTTGCCTCACGGATCTTGTAGCCGATCTTCTCAGCCTTGGTGTCGATCTCGGCACGGATACCGGCCTCTTTCAGCTCAGCAAGAACTTTCTGGCCATATTCCATGTATTTATCGGAGATCGGCAGTACGCGAACCTGTACCGGAGCCAGCCAGGTCGGGAATGCGCCTGCGAAATGCTCGATCAGAATACCGATGAAACGCTCGATGGAACCGAATACAACGCGGTGAATCATAATCGGACGATGTTTCTCGCCGTCAGCTGCGATGTACTCGAGGTTAAAGCGCTGCGGCAGCTGGAAGTCAAGCTGAATGGTACCGCACTGCCAGGTTCTTCCCAGAGAATCCTCCAGATGGAAGTCGATCTTCGGTCCGTAGAATGCGCCGTCGCCCTCGTTAACTGCGTAATCCAGACCCAGATCATCCAGAGCAGCCCGAAGAGCATCGGTAGCCATCTCCCAGTCCTCGTCGCTTCCCATGGAATCTTCCGGACGGGTAGAGAGCTCTACATGATATTTGAAGCCGAAGAGACTGTATACCTCGTCGATCAGTTTTGCAACGCCTTTGATCTCCTCACGGATCTGATCCGGAGTCATGAAGATATGGGCATCATCCTGGGTGAAGCAGCGCACACGCATCAGACCGTGGAGCTGTCCGGATTTCTCATGACGGTGAACCAGTCCCAGCTCTCCCATACGAAGCGGCAGATCACGGTAGGAACGCGGCTCGGACTCGTAAACCAGAACGCCGCCCGGGCAGTTCATCGGTTTGATGGCGAAATCCTGGTCATCGATGACGGTGGTGTACATGTTCTCTTTGTAGTGATCCCAGTGACCGGAGGTCTCCCAAAGCTGACGGTTCAGCATGATCGGGGTGGAAATCTCCTGATAGCCTGCTTTGTTGTGTATCTCTCTCCAGTAGTCCAGCAGAGTGTTTTTCAGAACCATTCCCTTCGGCAGGAAGAACGGGAAGCCCGGTCCCTCTTCTCTCATCATGAAGATACCCAGCTCTTTACCGATCTTTCTATGGTCTCTCTTCTTTGCCTCCTCGATGCGGGCAAGATACTCTTCGAGGTCTGCTTTCTTGGTAAATGCAGTACCGTAGATACGGGTCAGCATCTTGTTTTTCTCGTTTCCTCTCCAGTAAGCACCTGCCAGGCTGGTGAGTTTGAAGGCCTTCACGGTCTTGGTGTTCATGAGGTGCGGTCCTGCACAGAGGTCCACAAACTCGCCCTGACGATAAAAGCTCAGCTCTGCATCTTCCGGAAGATCCTCAATCAGCTGTACCTTGTAGGGTTCTTCTTTTTCCTGCATGAATTTGATGGCCTCTTCGCGGGTCATTGTGAAACGCTCCAGCGGAAGGGCTTCTTTGACGATCTTCTTCATCTCAGCCTCGATCTTCTCCAGATCCTCGCTGGTAAAAGGAGTTTCTCTGTCTACATCATAGTAGAAACCGTCTTTGATGGAAGGTCCGATGGCCAGTTTAGTCTCCGGATACAGACGTTTGATGGCCTGAGCCATGATATGGGAAGCAGTGTGGCGGAATGCAGCTTTTCCTCCCTCGCTGTCAAAAGTCAGAATGTTCAGCTCGCAGTCAGAATCCACAACGGTACGAAGATCTACCTCCTCGCCGTTGATCTCGCCGGCACAGGCAACCCGGGCCAGCCCCTCGCTGATGTCCATAGCGATGTCATAAACGCTTTTTGCTTCTGCGTACTCTTTTTTAGAGCCGTCTTTCAGTGTGATGATCATAATTTTCCTCCTTACAAAATTAAAAGCCCCCTGTGATCCTTCTTCTCGGAAAGATCACAAGGGGCGAGTTATCATTTTCCCGCGGTTCCACCCTTATTTCTGGCATAGCCACTCATTGAGATGATAACGGTGTCAAACCGGGCCGGATTGGGGCCGCTTAAAAAGAAGCTGGTCTTCAAATGGTTCCTGCCGGGATGCTCGCACCTCTATCATCCCTCTCTGAGACATTCTGCCACTCTACTCGTCTTCTAATGCTTTACCTGGGACTGATTATAAACACAGCTTCTCATTTTGTCAAGGCGTGATCCGACTTTTTTCAGAAGTTCTCTGACGCATATTATTTTCCAGGATCGTACGGATGTCCTCCGGAAGCTCACTTCCCGGCACCATAAAGGTCTGCAGGTAGTCGTCATCCGAGCCGTAGGCAGTGATGTAATAGATATCATCGTCCGTATCCGGAGCCGTGCAGTACTTATAGGAAAGCATGCTCAAAAGTTCTTTTTTCTGGCTGTCGGAAATGAGATCCGTCTCTCCGGCTCCCACAGCCAGAAGATTCAGAGCGAAATCATTATTTTCATACCAGACCGTGAGCGCTCTCACCTCATTCGGGTCCAGGGTATCCGGGAAAACAACTCCGAACTGTTCCAGAACCTGAATCGTCCGCGTAAAGGACCTGAGAATAGGATAGCCGTTGTCCTCATCGCTGATGAGGTTGGCCTCTATGCTTCCGTTTTTCACTTCCTGATGCTCCGGCTCGTAGCTGATGGACATCGTTCCCAGAAGTTCGCTGCCGGAAATATCGCTGTATTTAAGCGTCAGAAGATCCTCCTCATAAGCCTTGGCAAACTCTTCTTTTTCCTGCTGGCTCTGGAAGGTATAACTTCCATTCCGGGTGTTGACGCCATAAGCCCAGATCGAAGAGATTTCCTCGCATTTTCTTCCGAAAATCGGATACATCGCCTTGATAAAGCCCGGCTTCTCATAAAGCTTCTCCGCATTTTCCTCGAAAACGTCTCTGTCCACAGGGTAAGTCCGATAAACGACCCGGCCATTTTTCAGGTTATAACGGATATCCACCAGGATTTTTGTCACATCCTCCTCGGTTCCTCTGTCGGCGTTCTGACTTCCGTTCTCCGCCATGGCATAGATGGGTTCGAACTCCGTCAACTGGTAGGAATCCAGCACCTGAATGGAATCCTCGCTGGTGGTGCTGGTGCTTGACATTTCCGTATAGGTCATGACCTGATGGTAAACGTTGGCGAGGGCATAATTATTCACTGACATGCAGGCGATCTTATCCGCATCCGGAAGGTAAGTGTCATAGCCCAGAAGATCAAAGCGGAATACCAGAGCGATGCCAAAAGTCAGCACCGTCACCGCGAGAAGCTCCAGTGGCCGTTTCAGCACATTCCGGATATCTGTATAATAAATGAAATCCACGACTCCCGTAAATACCAGCAGCCCCAGAGCAATGCCGCCGAAAAACCAGAGATCACTCTGGGTATAGGAAAAGGTCTTGAGAAAGATTCCCACGGCCAGGGAGACGGTGCAGACTGCCAGAATCTTGATGAGCACGCCGATCTTCGGGAAGACCACTGAATTTCCTGCCGCCTCCGACCTCCTGTTCCGGTAAAGGCAGACGGAAAGCAGAATCTCCACCAGTAGAAACAGAATCAGAATCCCCAGCTCCAGAAAGGGCAAATCCCCGGAAAGGCCATTTTCCACATACTGGTTCCATTTTTCTGTGAGGTCCAGCATGCAGGTGGCCGGGCAGGGATATTTCCGGAAAAGATTGGGAATCTCCTGCTCCAGATACCCCGTGTAAAAGGTCCGCTCAAAGAGCCGGTAAAGCCAGGCCACGAGACCGGTAAAGCCAAAAAGCAGCGGCACCAGAAGAACGCTGACCAGAAGCTTCCCCGTCATCAGCATCGCCACGAGGCAGAGAAAATAGGCCACGAGAAAGATCAGTAAATAGAGGAAAAATTTCCCCAGCACCGCCTGGACAAGGTTCAGATCCGCCACATGATAGATGGCTCCCATGAAAAGCTCCTCGATCGCGGCAGCCCCCGTGGCTCCGGCAAAGATCACAAGACCGGAAGCAGCCTTTAAAAGCAGCCAGGTCTCCCGTTTCACCGGCAGGCTGTGATAGAAATCCAGCTTCGGCCGGGAATAAATATAGGAGAAACCCGTGAGGGCACAGATAGCCGCCATCAATACCACCGCCAGCGCGTAGTAATTGTTTCCGCTGTAGGTGAGCGCATTCAGAAAACGCGGGCTCAGGTCCGTCTCCCCGTAAATGCTGATCATCCCCTGGATGTTATCCAGGATGACTCCCGGAAAGATCAGGCAGAAAACGAGGAATGACATCACCAGGAGCCAGCTTCTCTTTTTCAGGTCATCTTTTAACAGCATCGTGAATGATCTCTTTGATATCATATCCGGCAACCTCCGTCTCGCTGATAAAAATTTCTTCCAGAGTCAGCGGAAGTACCTCGGAAAATACAGGGTCCTTCTCCTCTATACTCATAAGAATCTCCTGTCTCGTTCCCCGGGCGATGACCGTGAGGAGCGAGCCTCTTTTCTCGTACTGCACCACGTTCAGCTCTTCCAGGAGTTCTTTTTCCTTCTCCGGGTCCCGGATCACGCACTGGAGCTTGTGGATGTGGTATTTCATATCCTCCAGATCCCTGGACAAAAGGATGCCGCCCTTGTGCAGAAGACCGATGTGATCGCAGATATCCTCCAGTTCACGAAGGCTGTGGGACGCAATGACCACGGAAAAATCGCGTTTGGAGAGTTCCCCGGCCAGGATGCTCTTCATGGCTTGACGCATCAGCGGATCCAGGCCGTCGAAGGTCTCGTCGCAGAGAAGATATTTGGTCCCGGCACAGATTCCAAGGAGCATGAGCACCTGACGCTTCATTCCTTTGGAAAAAGAAGCGAGTTTCCGTCTCCGGTCCAGCTGAAAGCGCTCCATGAGATCAAAGAAGCGGTACTCGTCAAAATGGGGATAGAGGATCTCGTAATATTCTGCCATGCTTTCCCCTGTGGCATTCGGAAAAAAATAGGCCTCGTCGGAGAGAAAGCAGATCCGCCCTTTGACTTTCGGATTTTCGTATACGTTTTCTCCGTCCACCATGACGCTGCCGGTATCCGGGCAGATCACACCGCACATGATCCGAAGGAGGGTGCTTTTTCCCGCTCCATTGGTCCCCACCAGCCCGAAAATGCTCTTTTCCTGGACTGCGGCGATGACGTTGTTCAGGGCGTCTGTGTTGGAGAATTTCTTATTTACACCGTTAATTTCTATCATAGGCTCCTCCATACCGGGTCCCAGGTTCAAAAGTCTTATCGTGCAAGCACGAACGACTTTTGGAACTTTTGACCCTGGTACAGTGAAAATTAAGTAACCGCCATATTGACTTGTCTGATTTTTCATCTGCTGCGTTGTCGCCAATCGACGTAGCCACCGCTACGCCTCATTCCTCCGCCTTGCATATGAAGAAATCATCCTGCGTCAATATAGCAGATACTTAATTTTCACTGTACTAGTATTCTTATATCACAAAGTCCCCTGCCAAAGCAAGGGACTTCATTTTTAATTAAGAAAACTTATAATAGATCGTGGTTATAATGCGCTCTCTCCCCGCCCACAAACTTCCGTCTTGTCCGGGCGCAGACCACATGGGCGGAACCGATGGTCTTCTGTTCGATCCGGACGGGAACCGCCACTTTCTTCAGATGCATGCCGATGAGAGTGTCGCCGATATCAATTCCAGCATGGGCGCGGATCTCCTCGACGGCCACGGGGTCCTTAAAGCCTGCATAAGCAGCCGTGGCAAAGGAACCGCCGGCCTTGAGCTGAGGCACGACGTTGACCTCCTCATAGCCGTATTTCTCTGCTGCTGCCCGCTCCAGAATCAGCGCCCGGTTCAGATGCTCACAGCACTGGGCCGCGAGGAAAACGCCCTGCCTGTCCAGCTCTCCTTTGATTCCCTCAAAGACAGCCTGGCCGATCTCCGCGCTGGAATGGGTACCGATCTTCTCCGCTCCGATCTCGCTGCTCGAACAGCCTACCACCAGGAGCTCTCCTTCCTTCATTTTGGCCACCTCAAAAAGCTGGGCTGCTGCCCGCGCCGCTTCCTCTCTGATCATCTCAAGTGTCTCCATAGTATTCCTTTCCGGCTTTTCGCCTTACCTGAGGGAGATATCCCCTCTCGCCACTGCTTTTATCATGGCAAAAAATTCCCGCACCAGATAGTGGATCTGATAAAGCGGGTCCGAGGGAGCCGCCAGTCCGCTCACATTCGTATACCCCTGCTTTTTCGCCATCTTAAGCGCCCGATAGATATGAAAGTTATTTGTCACCAGTCCGACCTTCTTTTCCCGGTCGATGAGTTTTCCCGTATAATCCAGATTCTCACTGGTGGTTGTGGAGTCCGTCTCCACAAGAATCCTCTTTTCGTCGATGCCATGCAGCAACAGATACTCCTTCATAACCTCCGCTTCTGTGATGTCCTCCCCGGGGCCTCTGCCGCCGGAAACCACAGCGATCGTCCCGGGATTTTCTTCCAGATAAGCCAGCGCCGTATCCAGGCGCTTCCTTAAGGCCCTGCTCGGAACCGTTCCCCGGACCTGGGCTCCGAGAATCACCAGATAATCAAGTTCCGGCTTCCCTTTTGCAAACATACCGGTCATGATAAGGCCTTCCACCCCTGCAAAAATCAGGAGGCAGACCCCCAGGATGCCTCCCGCCGCCAGGGCTGCCGACTTCGGCAAATGCCATTTTCCAAAATGATGAAGGGCTCCCGAGGCTGAGAGAAAACCACCCACCAGAAGCCAGATCACGGAAAAATCCATGCCCACGCTGAGGAGCATTACAAAATAGACCAGACAGATTCCTCCAAGGATCATCGCAACCATACATATTCCTCCGAATTACAAGAAAAGGCGCCCGTTTTTCCACAGACGCCTTCTCCCTTACTTTCTTATTTATTTCTGCCGCAGCAGTATTTGTATTTCTTTCCGCTTCCGCAGGGGCAGGGATCGTTTCTGCCGATCTTCGGTCCTTTGACAACGGTGTTTGCCTTCTTTGCCTCAATGAAGAGTTTCTTCTTGTGATCCGGCTCGAAGATCTCGTCCCACATGGGCAGATCATACAGCCAGTCAGCCTTGGCGTCTACCATGTTCTTGTAGAGCATCTCTTTATCGAAAGCCAAGGTTACTTCAGTGTTCTCATCCATGGTCTCGATCGGGTTCGGCACTTTCAGGCTGTCATTGATACCATCCAGAAAACCTGCCATGGTCAGAACCTTGATGCCATATTTGTCAGCCAGCTCTTTTACGGTACCTTTTACAACCTCATCCGGATTGGAAAGGAGTTTCTCATAGATTCCTTTCTCGATGAGGAAATACTCGGTCCAGAATTTCTGCAGCTGTTTTTTATCAGCCTCCTGATTGTAGGCAATCTCACGCCATTCCTGTAATAATCCCATTTTACTTATACCATCCTTTGTTTCAGATTAGTCATTGCCATGTCTATTTCATTCATAGGACATGGTGTCTTTACGACACGCTTATTTTATTATATACTAACTTTAAAATTTTTTCAACGCTTATTGCATAAACCTTTTCAAAAGGGTCATACTGTTAGTGTCTACAGAAGAGAAAATAGAATACTTATCCTCCCCTTAAAGAAGGCCGGCCGCCGAATGTGCAGCCGGCCTCTCCTTTTATTCAGGCTCTGTAGCGTCGATCTCGTCGAAAAGCTCCGCGCAGGAAAGCGTCGCGCTGTGGGGAACCACCGGGCTTTCACAAAGACCGATCTCCACGCAGCGGATCATCTCCTCGATCTCATAGGTAAAGCCGTTCTTCGTCACCTCATCCCGGAAATGTTCCAGAAGCTCGCCTTTTTCTCCATAGAGGAAGGCCTCTGATGCATAATGGGGATAAGGAAGCTCGATGCGGCCTCTCTCTCCGTAGATGACCAGCCGCTCGTCGGTATCTGCGGCGAAGGTTGTCATAAGACTTGCCAGCGTCTCTTCAAATTCCAGCGTCACAATACTGCTCTCATCCACGCCGCTCTCGCTCCAGATAGCGGAAACAGTCCGGTTTTTCAGTTTCTGGCGGATGAGATACGTCGTGATCTCATAGGCATAAACCGTAATATCCTTGGAAGCGCCGCCCCCAAGCTTCGGTGAATAATAACGTTTTTCCGGATCCTGGTCTGCCCGAAAACCGATGGTGCAATGGGCAAGCTTTGCCTTGCCGATTCTCCCTGTAGCCAGCCATTCTTCTGCTTCCCGCACGGCCGGAAGGAAGCGGCTCCAGAGGGCCTCCATGACAAAAATTCCTTTTCTCTCAGAGAGAGAAAAGACCTCCCTTGCCTCCCGGCTGTTTCGGAACATGGCTTTTTCGCAGAGCACGGGAACGCCGTATTTCAGGCAGAGCATCGAAAGACGGTGATGATCGTTCGGTGTCACCGCAATGTAGGCTCCGTCCGGTTTTTCCATCTGAAGCATTTCTTCATAGTCCCCATAAGCCTTCACGACACCGTTTTTCTCTGCAAAATTCATTGCTTTTGTGAGGCTTTTGCTGGCCACGGCCACCACAGCCGCGCCCTCAATCAGAGAGACGGCCTCACAGAATTTTCCGGCGATATTTCCGGCTCCCAGAATCACAAAACGAAATTCTTTCATGCGTTAAACCTCCATGATAATGGGGATAATTACCGGTTTTCTCTTGATTTTCTTCCAGAGGAACTCGTCCAGGGCATCCCGGATCTCTCCTTTGATCTTGCCCCACTCCCGGTAATTCTTCTTCTCGCAGCGTTTCACAGCTTCCATGGCCACGGCGCGGAGCTCCTGCATGAGCTCGCCGGATTCTCTCACATAGACGAAGCCTCTGGAAATGATATCCGGGCCGGCCAGAAGGTTGTTGGTACCTTTTTCCAGGGAAAGAGTCACGACAATGATACCGTTCTCGGAAAGGTTCTGGCGGTCGCGGATGACTATATTGCCCACATCGCCGATGCCAAGGCCATCCACAAAGACCTCGCGCGCGGTAACTTTTCCGGTGACTTTTCCCTCCTCCTCTGAGAGCTCCAGCACGTCTCCGGACTGGATCAGCATAACTCTCTCATCGGGGATGCCAAGCTCCCGTGCAAGACCTGCCGCTGCCGCCCGGTGACGGTATTCGCCGTGGACGGGGATCGCGTAGCGCGGTTTCAGTAAGGAATAGATAAGCTTCAGCTCTTCCTGGCAGGCGTGGCCGGATACATGGGTATCCTGGAAGATCACTGTAGCTCCTTTTTCCGTCAGTTCGTTGATGATGCGGGATACGGCTTTCTCATTTCCCGGAATCGGATTGGAGCTTAAAATGATCGTATCGTTGGGCTTGATCCGCACCTTTCTGTGGGTGCCGTCGGCCATACGGGACAGGGCTGCCATCTCCTCGCCCTGGCTTCCGGTAGTGATAAAGACAAGCTGCTCGTCGGGGTAACGGTTCATATCGTTGACACTGATGAGGGTCTTGTCCGGAATCTTCACATAGCCGAGGTCTGTGGCGATCTCAATAACCGTCTCCATGCTCCGGCCCTGAAGGATAACCTTCCGGCCGTACTTGTGGGCCGTATTGATGAGCTGTTGCACACGATCCACATTGGAAGCGAAGGTTGCAACGATGATTCTTCTCTTCTTATGCTCTGCAAAAAGGGTATCAAAGGTCTTGGCTACCTTGGTCTCAGACGGGGTAAAGCCCGGGCGGAGGGCGTTGGTACTGTCGCTCAAAACAGCCAGCACTCCTTTTTTACCAATAATACTTAAGCGCTGCAGATCGATGGGTTCTCCAAAAAGCGGCGTATAATCCACTTTGAAATCTCCGGTGTGGAGAATGACGCCTGCCGGCGTATAAATGGCGAGGGCAGAGGCTCCTGCGATGCTGTGGTTGGTCTTGATAAATTCCACCCGCATATCGCCTAAAACGACATAGCCGCCCTGTTTTACTACTTTGCGTCGGGTTTTCCGGATCAGATTGGCTTCCTTCAGCTTGTGCTCGATGAGGCCCATCGTAAGCCGTGTGGCATACACCGGCACATTCAGCTGAGGCAGGATGTAAGGCAGGGCTCCGATATGGTCCTCATGACCATGGGTGATAACGAAGCCTTTGACTTTCTCTTTATTTTTCACCAGGTAGGAAACATCCGGGATCACCTTGTCGATACCCAGCATGTCGCCTTCCGGAAACGCGATTCCACAGTCTACCACCACGATGGTATCTTCGTACTCGATGGCGGTAATGTTCATTCCGATCTTGTCAAGTCCCCCTAAAGGGATAATTTTTACTGATTTACTTTCTTTTTTGTCTGTTTTCAATGTTCATCTCCTGCTGTTTTTTCCGCACGCCCACACGTCCCGGGCATGCTGTCTCATTATTTTTTATTCCGCCCGGCATCTCAAAAAAGAGACGCTCTCTTTTCACCCTTTTTACAGTATAACCATTTTTTCCCTGATAGGCAAGCCCCGCTTTTTTTCAAGTTGCCCAAAATTTTCTCCCGGAAACAAAAAAATCCGCCAAAAACCGGCAGTTTCGCCGATCTTTGACGGATAAAAAATTTATGCGGCAGCGTTTTCCTCCGACGGAAATTTCCGTATAACGGAGAAATAAGTGATGATCAGAATCACATCTGCCAGAATCCAGGCTGCCGGGGAGGCGAAAGCCACACCCAGAAAGCCCAGCCTTCCCACAAGACCAAAGGCCACGGAGGCACGGCCGACAAGCTCGAAAACGCCGGCAAACATGGCGATGAAGCTGTAGCCCATGGCCTGAATGCTGTTTCTCAGGATAAAGATCAGCATCAGGAAGGGATAAAACGATGAGATCACCCGGAGGAAGAGCTGAATCTGATCCATGAGCTCCGTCTCATTGGAATCGATGAAGAGCAGGGCGATATATCTGCCTGCGCTCCAGACAATCACAAAGGAAATCACACAGAGGCAGGCACAGATCAGACAGGCACAACGGATGCCCTTCCGGATTCTGCCATACTCCTTCGCTCCGAGGTTCTGACTGCAGTAGGTGGCCATCGTGGTTCCCATGCTCTCAAAGGCTGCTGAGAAAATGAAGGAAATCTTGTTTCCCGCAGTCATGGCCGCCACGGAAACGGAACCCAGACCGTTTACCGCGCTCTGCAAAATGACGCCGCCCACAGCCGTGATGGAAAACTGCAGCGCCATGGGAATACCCTGTTTTAAGAGAGCGCCCATTTTTTCCAGGGAAACCTGGAACTCTTCCTTTCGAATCCGAAGCACCTCATAATGACGGAACATGTAGAAAAGACAGAGGACGCCGGAAATTCCCTGGGAAGTCACCGTCGCCACAGCCACGCCCGTGGTTCCCATATGGAAGACGATGACAAAGAGAAGGTCCAGAATGATATTCAAGACGGAAGAAAAAATCAGGGCAAAAAGCGGGGTCCGGCTGTCTCCGATCGCCCTCAAAATCGCGGAGGCCGCATTATAGAGCATGGAGAAAAATGTTCCCGCCAGGATCCAGATGAGATAGTTATAGGAATCGGAAAAAATCTCCTCCGGAGTTCCGGTCAGTTCCAGAATATCCTTACAGAAATACATCGTGAGCGGCGTCATGATGGCCGAGATGATGACGATGAGGTAAAAACCGTTCGCCATATAGTTTCTCATACCTTCGTAGTCCTTCGCTCCGAAGCGCTGGCCCACTTTGACGCCAAAACCGATCGTGATGCCCATGGCGAAGCCCAGAATCAGAAAGTTGATGGAACCGGTGGCTCCCACTCCTGCCAGGGCGTTGACTCCCACGAATTTTCCCACGACAATCGTATCCACCATACTGTAAAACTGCTGGAACACGCTGCCCAGAAGCACGGGGATAAAAAATTTCAGTATCAGTCCCAGAGGATTGCCCCGGGTCATATCCTTGCTCATTTGTTTCTCCTCCTTTAGCACATACCTACGAATTGCTCCGCTGCAAAGCAGCTCTCGTAAGGTCTCCGCTCCGCTTCGGTCGGTGCTAAACGTGTGCCACTGGCACACAGCACCTGCAAACATTCGAAATCCGCTGATTTACTGCGTAAATCGCTACTGTCTACGCTCCGCTTCGGTCGGTGCAAAACGAACATCCACTGGATGTTCTGCACCTCATGTTTGGCGGGTCCCAAGTTCAAAATCCTTATCGTGCAAGCACGAACGGCTTTTTGAACTTTTGACCCTGGTATTCAAAGTATATCAGGAGTTTTTCCAAAGAGCAACTGTCTTTTTTGTTTACCAGCGTACGAGGCGGTAGTAGGTCCGGGCTGTGAAAAAGTAGACCAGGCCGTAAAAAGCCAGGAAGATAAAAAAGGTCAGAAGCACGCCGATGAGAAAAATCTTCTGATTTCCCAGATTCATCAAAAGTAATATCTTACTCATCATCGGATAGGCGAAGACCATATGAACCCCTGCGGCCAGCACGGGCAGAAGAAAGACCGTTTTCACCTGGCTGTTGATCGTCCGGCGGACCTCCCGTTTATCCATGCCCACCTTCTGCATGATGACAAAGCGGTCGTGATCCTCATAGCCCTCGGAAACCTGTTTATAGTAGATGATAAGCACCGTCGCCATGAGAAACAGAAAGCCCAGGAAAATGCCCACAAAGAAAATGCCGCCGTAAAGGGAATAGAAATTTTCTCTCGAGGAAGCCGTTCCCTCGATATACACCAGACTTCCCCAGTCTTTTTCTGCCAGAAGGGAGGACAGAGCTGTCTCCATCTCCGCCTGAGTCTTGCTGTCTCCGTCAAGATCGATACCCATAAAATAATTCCAGGTCCCATTTGTCACGATTTCCCCGGTCAGTTCTTCAATGGAAGCCTGATCCGGAAAGATCAGATAATAGATGGAGCCCATCATGACCCGCTGAGCCTTCACAGAATCCAGGCCTGTCACGGCTCCCATCATCTTCCACTCTTTTCCCTGGATCGTCAGAGTTCCTTCCAGAGCTTTCTCGGCCTTTCCATAGACACTGTCATAAAAGATCTCCCCCTGACCAAGCGTGAGATTCTGCCCGGTAATCCGGTTGAAATCGTCGAGAGACAGACAGTAAATCGCCACTGCACTTCCCAGGCCTCCATTCGGATCATAGGTAAAGTTTTTCTCGTTTCTCTGGGCATAAAAATTCCGGTACCGGTAATTTTCCTCGTTATCCTGAATCGAAAGGCCGTACTGAGCCGCAGCATCAGCAGTCAGCTGTTCCAGTTCCGTGATCTCTTCTTCCGTCACCCCGCTGGCTGCCACCTGGACATTTCTCGGGAAACGGGTCCTTAAAAGGTCGTCCATTCCGAAGTAAAGGCAGGTCGTCGTGGATACAATGAGGATCACCGCCGTGGACATGATACAGATGCTCGCAAGCCCTGCCGCATTCTGCTTCATTCGGTAAAGCATACCGGAAACGCTCGTAAAATGGCGGCTCTGATAATAGTAGCCTTTGTTCTTTTTCAGCATTTTCAGTATAAAGATGCTTCCTGCCGTGAAAAGACAGTAGGTTCCGATGATGACCAGCACCACCGCCAGGAAGAAATAGGCGATAGCGCCCAAGGGCGACTCGATGGTCACCGCCAGATAATAGCCGGCTCCCAGGGAGACAAGACCCACAAGAACGAGAAACCAGCGGTTTTTCGGCTCCCGCTCCGCCGTCTGATTACTTTTTAAAAGCTCCGTGGTCTCAGAGCGGAAGATCTGGCGCACGCCATAGATGGCCAGCAGAAAAAAGACCATTCCGAAAAGCACCACCGTCTCCGTAAAGGCTGATACGGAGAACTCAAAGCCCAGAATCCGGGGTGCATGGAGAATCCGGCAAAGTAGCAGAAGGACCGCCTTATAAAAGACCGTTCCCGCCAGAAGGCCTAAGCCCAGACCCAGCAAAACTGTGTAAAAAAGCTCCAGAACCAGAATCAGGGCCACATGGCGCTTCTCCATGCCTAAGATGTGATAGAGGCCGAACTCTTTTTTCCGCCGCTTCAGAAGAAAGCTGTTCGTATAAAAAAGAAAGATCAGGGAGAAAATACCGACAATCCGCTCCCCCATCAGCAGGATCTCTCTCATAAAACCGCCACCAAGCATGAAATCCAGCGCCGGACTCACGGCCAGGGCTCCCATGATGTCAAAGATTGCCGCCATTCCCGTCAGGGTCAGGATAAAGGGCAGGTACACCTGACAGTTTTTCTTCAGATTTCCCGCCGCCATCTTAAAAAACATGGTTTTACGCATGACGCTCACCTCCCGTGGTCAGGACCGTCATCGCGTCAGAAACCTTCCGGTACATCTCCTCCAGAGAATCGGCTCCGCGGTAGATCTGGTGAAAGACCTCGCCGTCCTTGATAAAGAGCACTCTTCCCGCGTGGGCCGCCGCCCGGACGCTGTGGGTCACCATAAGGATCGTCTGCCCTTCCTCATTGACCCGGTCAAAAAGCTCCAGAAGCTTTCCGGAAGCCCGGGAGTCCAGAGCACCCGTCGGCTCATCCGCCAGAAGAAGCTTCGGCTGGGTGATCAGGGCTCTAGCTGCCGCTGCCCGCTGTTTCTGGCCTCCGGAGACCTCGTAGGGGTATTTGTCCAGAAGACTCTGGATCTCCAGTTTTTCCGTCAGGGGCTTTAAGCGGCTTTCCATTTCCTTATAGGGCACCCCGGAGAGAACCAGGGGCAGGAAGATATTATCCCTGAGAGAAAAAGTGTCCAGAAGATTAAAGTCCTGGAACACAAAACCCAGATTTTTCCGGCGAAAGGCCGCCAGTTCTTTTTCCCGGATATCTCCCATACGCTGACCGTTTAAGCGGACCTCCCCCGCTGTGGGCCGGTCCAGAGCCGCCAGGATATTGAGAAGGGTCGTTTTTCCGGAACCGGACTCGCCCATGATCGCCACATATTCTCCGGGTTCCACGCTGAAGGACACATTTTTCAGCGCCTCAACCTGATTGCCGCCGAAACGGGTCGTATAAATTTTTTTCACATTGCTGACTTCAAGAATCGCCATGATGAACCTCCTTAAACAATCACATTTTACACTCTGATTATAGGAGAAGGGAGAAATATCTGCCATTTCTTTGGCTTACATTTCCCCCTTCATCCTTACAAAACGGAAAGGTAACTGTTCAGTACCTTCACAGTTACAAGGAAAAATTCCTCAGAAGATTCAGCGTCACTTTTGTGCCTTCGCCCAGGGTCGAGGTGATGGTGATTCCGTGGGCCAGCCGCTTTAAAATTTCCTGGCAGAGATAGAGGCCGATGCCCGTATCTTCTATATATAAGAAGCCGTTTCCTCCGTAAATCCGGATGGTTCCCTTCTTCGTGTACTTGAGGGCGTTGGACAGAAGCTGCTCCAGCACAAAGACCAGCCATTTCTCATCAGAGACTGTCTCTATGCCGGTCTCCTGAAAGTCCAGAGCGATCTTTTTCCGAATAAAAGACCGCGCGTATTTCCGTACGGCCTGGCGGACGCAGTCGTCCACATCCACTGACCGGAAAGCCAGATCATGGTCCGGGCTGTCCAGGCGGAGATACTGGAGCACCATCTCCACATACTGCTCGATCCGGAAAAGTTCCATCGAAAGCTCGCCATTTTCCGGCGTGTCCTCCTCCTGAAGAAGGAGACTCATGGCCGCGATCGGCGTCTTGATCTGATGCACCCAGAGCGTATAGTATTCCTCCATATCCCGGAGTTTCTCTGCGGCTTCCGCCTCTTTCCGGTTCTTCTCCTTGAGCAGCGACTCGATGAGATCCTGATAGGCTTCCTCCTTCGGGTCCTCGCTCTCCGGGAGATCCCGAAGGTAAAAATCCTTCGCCCGCTCTCCCGCAAGCTGCCTTAAAAGCTTCTGTTTTTTCTGAAAGCGCCCAAAGCCACTGAGAAGCCAGACAAATTCTGCGATAAACACGAGAAGAATCCCGTACCCGGCGGCCTCCGGCGGAATCTGGTAGAGCAAAAGTACCAGCGAATAGATCAGAAGCCCCAGGGCCACCGCCAGAAGGACCTGGCGTTTCTCCAGAATATATTCTTTCAGATCAATCTTCATCGGAGATCAGATACCCCATTCCCTTTCTGGTGACAATAAAGTCTGTAAGTCCCGCCTGCTCCAGCTTCTTGCGGAGGCGGGTGATGTTTACCGTGAGGGTGTTCTCATCCACAAAGCAGTCCGTCTCCCAGAGTCTTGTCATGAGAGCGTCCCGGCTCACGGTTTTTCCCTTGTTCTCCAGGAGCATTTTCAGGATTTTGTAGTCGTTTTTCGTAAGATCGATGCGCTGGCCCTCGTAGGTCAATGTGGCGTCCGCGGTGTTCAGCACGGCCCCCTTATGGGCAATGAGCTCCGTATTGGCAGCGAAATCATAGGTTCTCCGTAAGATAGCCTGGATCTTCGCCGCCAGCACGTTCCGGTCGAAGGGCTTGGCGATAAAATCATCCCCGCCCATATTCATGGCAATGACGATATTCATGTTGTCGGAAGCCGAGGAGAGGAAAACCACCGGCACCCGGGAAATTTTCCGGATCTCCATGCACCAGTAAAAACCGTTGCAGGCCGGAAGGGCGATATCGAGGATCACCAGATGGGGATTGTAGGAGGCGAAAGTGTCGAGAACCTTGGAAAAATCCTCCACACAACAGGCCTCCCAACCCCAGTCCTCCATAAGTTTCTGAATGGAGCGGGCAATGACCTCGTCATCTTCTACGATAAGAATACGATATTTATTTTTCACGGCGAATATCCTTTATGAGCGCGTCCACGTCCTCTTCCCTGGTGGCCCAGCTGGTGCAGATCCGCACCATACTGTGGGAGGCGTCCACCCGCTCCCAGTAGGAAAAGCTGTATTTTCCTGCCAGACGGCCAAGTTCAGAATCCGTAAAGACCGCAAACTGCTGGTTTGTAGTGCTGCCAATGGGCATCGGAATGCCGAGATCCACCAGGGTGGAACGGATCTTCATTGCCATGGCATTGGCGTGGGCGGAAAGTTCAAAATAGAGGTCGTCCTTCATGAGCTCCTGGAACTGGATACCGAGAAGCCGTCCCTTCGCCAGCATGCCGCCCCGCTGTTTGATGAGATAACGGAAATCTTTTCCGAGAGCCGGGTTTGTGATGATCACAGCCTCCCCGAAGAGAGCTCCCTGTTTCGTACCGCCTAAGGTGAAAGCGTCACAGTGCCGGGCAATAAAAGGCAGGGTCAGGTCATTATCCCTCGCCATCAGGCCGTAGCCCATGCGCGCACCGTCAATATAGAGATAGAGGCCGCACTCCTGGCAGGCATTGTAGAGATCCTCCAAGCTCTTCTGATGATAGATCGTGCCGATCTCCGTGGGGTTGGAAATGTAAACCATACCCGGCTGCACCATATGCTCGTGGCTTCCGTCCTCCCGATGAGCCTTTACTACTTCCCGGATCTGGTCCCCTTTGAGCTTTCCGTTCCGTCCCGGAAGAGCCAGGACCTTGTGGCCGGTAGCCTCGATCGCGCCGGTCTCGTGGCAGTTGATATGGCCCGTATCGGCGGAGATCACGCCCTGCCAGGGCTTCAATCCCGCAGCGATGACCGTGAGGTTCGTCTGGGTACCGCCCACCAGGAAATGGACCTGGCCCTCGGGCAGTTCACATTTTTCCAGAATCATCTCAGCGGCCTGACGGCAGTAATCGTCCTCCCCGTAGCCGGTGGTCTGCTCCAGATTGGTTTCAACCAGTCTCTTTATGATACGCTCATGAGCGCCTTCGTTATAATCACAGTTAAAAAAGATCATTTTCTTTTGTTCCTCCTGATAAAATGGACATGTCGCCTACCGGCGACATCACATATAAGCCAGCTGTTTCGCGCCTGTGACGCTCATGCAAGCATGGCTCATTCATGGCCGCCGTCCGGACTTTCATAGTAAAAAGTTCCACCTTATACCCTATCACATTTCCGGAGAAAATTCTATCTTTCCTTGCAATTCCCTGTTGGAAAAGTTATAATGACCTCAGCCGTCTTTTCTGCGGCAGAATGGAGTTCTCTATGAAAAAATTCAAACGCATCCGCCGGATCTTTGCCTGGATCGGCATCGTCGTCCTAGTTGGGCTCTATGTCACCACCCTGATTCTGGCCTTTTCCGGCAGCCCCATGGCTCAGGCGCTGTTTCGCGGTTCCTTCGCGGCTACCGTGGTTTTCCCGGTGCTGCTCTACGCCATGCAGATCATTTACCGGATCCTGAAACCCGACGATACCGCCGACGACCCGGACAAGAAAAAAAGATGAAAAGCCTCTCCGGGCCTTTCATCTTTTCTTATTTTAGAAGATAAATCCGTATTCATCCTGCTTTTCTTCCATGCTCTGGCCCTGCAGCATACTGCTGACCATCTGGGGAAGGGAAGCACTTTTCTTATAAGTCAGAAGAACTTTGCCCTTATCCAGGCAGGGGAGCTTCATCTCCGGCTCCTCGAAGAGGCTCCTGCATGGACCGATGCCCCGCCCGATGGCGGTGGTAAAGGTCACATATTCGCCCTTTTTCACGCGGCACATTTCTCTCCGGTAATCGGTGATGCGCCCCGGATAGAGGCTGTTCAGGGTAGCCTGGCGGTAAAAATCAGCCAGAAGCTCTTTCCTGTGGTTCTTCATCCACTCCAGATCGCCGTTCAGAAGCTTCTCGCTCTCCTCTCTGGAAAGCTTCGCACATTTCTTGAAATAGAGCCCGTTCTGCATATATTTTTTCTCCAGAAAGATCTGGCTCTCGTCTCTGTTCTTCATACAGAGATAATAGCTCGCCACGGCCTTTCGCTGGCCGGCTCCCTGAAATTCCAGTTTTCTTAAATGGAAGCTCTCGAGGTTCCCGGTATTCGTGGAAAGGTAGGCTTCCTTCAGTTCTTTATATCGTTCTTCTGTAATACTGTTGGTCTGTGCATAATAGGTTGTGTATATCACTTATGATCCCCCTTTAATGCTGCTTGTTTGCATTGTGTTTCATTGACCCGGCAGCTCCATTTCGTTCGGAACTCCCCTTACCGGACATCAAAAGTATACCAAAGAAATGTGAAGATGTCATGTTAAACTTCTAAATTATTTCTAAAGTTTCCTGAGTTTTTTCTTCATTTTTCGACACATTGTACAAATAGTGCCCATTAAAAAGCCGTCCCGGAAAATCCCGAAACGGCTTTTATTTTTAAGATTATTTATTGCGGTAGATGATGTCCTCACGACCCGGTCCGTTGGAAACCATGGTGATGGGGAAGCCGATCTGCTCTTCCACAAACTCAATGTATTTGCGGCAGTTCTCCGGCAGATCCTCGTACTTCTTGATACCGCGGATATCGCATTTCCAGCCCGGCAGCTTGGTGAATACCGGTTTTGCTTTCTCCAGAGTCGGGGTAGTCGGGAAATCGGTGGTCACTTTGCCGTCGATCTCGTAACCGATGCAGACCGGAATCTCATCCAGATAGCCCAGAACGTCCAGAACTGTGAAAGCCACGTCTGTGCTTCCCTGCATGCGGCAGCCATATTTGGTGGCAACGCAGTCGAGCCAGCCCATTCTTCTCGGACGGCCTGTGGTGGCTCCGAACTCTCCGCCGTCTCCGCCTCTCTTACGAAGCTCGTCTGCCTCGTCGCCGAAGATCTCGCTGACGAAAGCGCCTGCTCCTACAGCACTGGAGTATGCCTTTACAACGGTAACGATCTTCTTGATCTCATAAGGCGGAAGGCCTGCACCGATGGCACCGTAAGCAGCCAGGGTGGAGGAAGAAGTTACCATCGGGTAAATTCCGTGATCCGGATCCTTCAGAGAACCGAGCTGACCCTCGAGGAGGATCTTCTTGCCCTCTTTCAGTGCGTTCCACAGAAAAGTGGAAGTGTCGCATACGAAGGGTGCTACCATATCGCGGTAGGTGTGAAGCTCTTCCAGGATATCCTCAACCTTCAGAGCCGGTTTGTGATACAGATGCTCAAGAATGACATTCTTCTGCTCCAGAACCCGGGCAACCTTGTCTTTCAGGAACTCCTCATCGAAGAGCTCGCAGACCTGGAAGCCGATCTTTGCATATTTATCAGAATAGAAGGGAGCGATTCCGGACTTTGTAGAACCGAAGGATTTCTTACCAAGACGCTCCTCCTCGCACTCGTCAAACAGAATGTGGTAGGACATCACGATCTGAGCACGGTCAGAAACCAGGATCTTCGGAGTCGGAACCCCTTTGTCCACGATGCTCTGTACTTCTTTGAACAGAAGCGGGATGTTCAGTGCCACACCGTTTCCGATGATGCTTGTAGTATGGTTATAAAAAACGCCTGACGGAAGTGTATGAAGGGCGAACTTTCCATAATTGTTTACAATGGTATGTCCGGCGTTTGCTCCGCCCTGGAATCTCACGATGATGTCGGCATCCTCTGCCAGCATATCTGTGATCTTACCTTTTCCTTCATCTCCCCAGTTTGCTCCTACAACAGCGGTAATCATGTTCATTCCTCCTATAGAAATGCGTTTATTTGCTTTAATTCATCTTGTCTGCCCCGCAGACAGGTTATATTATAGCGCATTTTTTATTATAAGTAAAATGAATAATATTTATATTTCTTATAACATTAACTTATATCTTCTCGTATCAGCTCAATCAGCTTCTGGGCCGCCGAGGATAAGGTCGCATGGCTTCCCTGGACGATACAGATGGAGCGCTCGGGAATTTTTTTCTGGATCTTGAGTTCGAAGAGCTCTCCGCTCTCCAGGGCCTCCCGGGCGAAATCGTAGACCACCGAGGCCACGCCGAGATTCCGTTTCGCAAACTGGACGATCATATCGCTGGTGGCAAGCTCTATCTCCGGGTGGACGAGAACGCCGCTCGCCTTTAAAAACTGGTCCATATACCGGCGGGTGCTCGTGTTTTTCTCCAGGCAGATCAGGGGTACATCCGCCAGTTCCTTCAGGGGAATAATCCGGTTTTTGTACTCCCAGAACTTATACCCGGCCACAAAGGTGTCCCGTATGGGCCGCACCGGAAAAACACTCACTTCCTCATGGCCCGTCACCGGTGAAGTCACGACGCCAAAATCAATGCGCCCTTCCTGCATATAGCGGAGCGTCTCCGGCGTGGGACCGTTTGTGACCGTGAGCTTGATCTTCGGGTAGGCCTCGTGAAACCGCTGAAGGTAAGGCAGCAGAAAAAAGCGGAGCGTCATATCGCTGGCTCCGATCCGGAGTTCTCCGCTCTCCAGCCCCTTCATCTCCCGGAGCTTTTTCTCGCCCCTAAGGATGGTCTCATAGCCGTTCTGCACATATGAATAGAGGATCTCCCCTGCAGGAGTCAGGCGCACACCTTTGCCGGTCCTCACGAACAGGGGGATCCCCACCGCATGTTCCAGAGCCTTGATGGCCTGGCTCACCGCGGGCTGGCTGACGGAAAGCTCCGCCGCCGCCGCTGTGACGCTGCCCTGCCGGGCAACGTAATAAAAAATTTTATAATATTCGAGATTGATATTCAAAAGACACCTGCTTTTTCATCAAACGTTGATCTCTGCTTTGACTCCCAGAAGTTCTTTGTTGGCATCCAGCACTGGATCTACGACATTTTTCAGGAAATTGTCCACCTGGAGCGGAGCGCGGCCCACATATCTTGCCGGGTCCATGGTCTTCTTGAGGTCTTCCAAGCTCAGGTTGAAGGCCGGATCTGCTGCGATGAGCTCCAGAAGGTTGTTCTCCTTTCCTTCCACCTTCACGGTGCGTCCTGCTTCCATGGAAAGCTCGCGGATGCGCTCGTGAAGCTCCTGACGGTCGCCGCCGGCTTTTACAGCGTCCATCATGATATTTTCGGTAGCCATGAAGGGCAGCTCGCTCATGAGATGTTTCTCGATGACTTTCGGATATACCACCAGGCCATCAACCACGTTCAGGCAGAGATCCAGGATGCCGTCGATGGCGAGGAAGCCTTCCGGAACGGAGAGACGCTTGTTGGCAGAGTCGTCCAGGGTACGCTCAAACCACTGGGTTGCGGAGGTGATGGCCGGATTCAGGGCATCCACCATCACATAGCGGGACAGGGAAGCGATACGCTCACTTCTCATGGGGTTTCTCTTATAAGCCATAGCGGAAGAACCGATCTGGGTCTTCTCGAAGGGCTCCTCCACCTCTTTCAAATGCTGAAGGAGACGGATATCGTTGGAGAATTTGTGGGCGCTGGCTGCGATACCTGCGAGAATGTTCAGCACACGGGTATCCACTTTTCTGGAGTAGGTCTGGCCGGATACGGGATAAGCGGCCTTGAAGCCCATCTTCTCAGCGATCATCGGATCGATTTTGTCGATGGTCTCCTGATCTCCGTCGAAGAGCTCCAGGAAGCTGGCCTGGGTTCCGGTGGTTCCCTTGGAGCCGAGAAGCTTTAAGGTGCCTGCCACATACTCCAGATCCTCGAGATCCATCAGGAACTCCTGCATCCAGAGAGTCGCCCGCTTTCCTACGGTCGTCGGCTGTGCCGGCTGGAAGTGGGTGAAAGCCAGGGTCGGCTGATTTTTGTATTTATCTGCGAAATTGCGGAGCTCGGCGATGACGTTGATAAGCTTTTTGCGAACCAGCTTCAGGGCTTCGCTCATCACAATGATATCCGTGTTGTCGCCTACATAGCAGGAAGTTGCTCCCAGGTGGATGATTCCTTTTGCCTTGGGACACTGCACACCGTATGCGTATACATGGGACATTACATCGTGGCGGACAACCTTTTCCCGTTCTTTCGCCACTTCATAGTTGATATCCTCCGCATGGCTTTTCAGCTCCTCGATCTGCTCGTCGGTGATGGGAAGGCCCAGCTCTTTCTCAGTCTCTGCCAGGGCGATCCAGAGCTTTCTCCAGGTGCGGAATTTCATATCCGGTGAAAAAATGTACTGCATCTCCTTACTTGCGTAACGCTCGGATAACGGGCTAACGTACTTATCGGTACCACTCATCTTTCCAGTCTCCTTTTCTTATTCATCTAAGCTTAAAGAAAGGGGCTGATGTCTCACAGCCCCTGTCCGATTCCTCTTGATTATAGCTCAAAGTTTTTTTAAAAGCAAGAGTAACTATTCTTCATTATATTTTCGTGAACTACTCGGTAACTAAGTTACCAGAGCATCTGAAATCTGGCGGGATACCGCCTTTTCTTCAGGGTGCGTCCATGACACCAATACTGCTTGCCTTTCGGTTATACAGCTACTTTTATTATTTCTGGATTTTTTAATCCGGTTACGGACAGTTCCTTTTCCTTTCCGGATACGGAAAGATATTTCCGCAGGATATTAAATGCACCCACTGCATCTGCGTTAAATCTTACTCCGCCAGTTATATACATGCCCCGTTCTTTTCGATTGAATGCTTCTGCATATCTTTTTGATACTTCTGGTGATAATGGACTGCACTGGCTGGTATAGCTTTCTTCCTGTTTTATCAATGGAATCCCATATAATTTCAGTTTATATTCCAGCATGATATACAGCCTGTTATACGGCAGTCCGTGAAGCTTCTGGTTGGTCTTGTGTCCCAGATCTTTTCCTTTACGGATATTCCGGATGTCTCCCACAACCACACAGCGGATATCTTCCTTTCTGCAGTATTCCGCAATCCATCTGGTCACTTTGTGAAGGTAATCCTTCACTGCATTCTGCTTTTTCCTGTAAAGTCTCTGGATATGTTTCGATGATTTTGGATATTCTATTCCTCTTTCCGACTGCTGCGCATACCATACAGACTGCACTCTGGCGATCTCTTTATGAAAGTATCTTTCCAGAGAAAGATATTTTCTTCCCAGAATAAAAGTCCTGCCATTTCCGGAATCATAACAGGTCATCAGATTATGAAGTCCAGGATCAATAGATAAATAATGTCCATTCTGGGAGAGCTGCTCTGGTTCTTCCAGCCCATAGATAACGATAAGGTCACATGTTCCATTTTCCGGGGAATAGATCCGCAATTGTTTTATGTGATCCATGTCTTTGAAAATCTTATTTTCAAGATATAGGAATTTTTCATGGATCCCGTAAGTTTCTTCCATATAGCTTTTCAGATCCTTTGGCAGAGACAGCCGCAGCTGGTCTGAACCTTTCTCATGCCGGATCCCCATCTGCATGTATGTGACTGGTATGTTGTCCTGTTTAAAACGGGGCGGATTTGGATTTTTGATCCCTCCGGTCTTTTTCAGGACAAAAAAAGATCTCCACGCCTTATCCAGCTGCTTACAGGTCTCCTGTGCTGTCTGTGACGGAAGCTGTCTGTACCACAGATCTCCTTTATGTGCTTTTTTCTGATAATACCAGTCAGGATACTTTTCCAGTCCCAGTTCTTTATAATGATAACGTTCATAGTTGCAGACATTCCAGAGTTTGGAAGCTGCATAACACATATGCCCTATGATATTGGAATATTCCGGCCGGATCTTTACCGATGTTCTGTGTGACAGCAGCATTCCGCTTTCCCCCTTCAGACAGTCATGCGAACCAGTATCCACAGTCCGCTTTAAATCAATACGACTTGCTCTGATGTTCCATATAACGGCGGATATTTTCCTCAGATACGGATCCAATTGTTTCCACATAATAGGAATGGTTCCACAGCTCTCCTTTCCACAGCTGGTTTCTTATTTCCAGAAAACGTTCGAACAGTTTTCTGCCGGTAATACCCTTATCCTCAGGGATCTGCTGCACCAGTTCCTGCAAGTATTCCTCAATTTCTGGATCAAGTATCTTCCTCCGGTATTTCACTGACCATACCATATAGTAGTTGATATTACACACGCAAGTCCTGTAATGCATAAGTTTTTCTTTTATATGCATATATATAGTATAACACAAGAGTCAAAAATACGCAACAATTATTCGAACATATTTTCTGCTATTTATATGTAGGTTACGGAATTAAGAGAAAGCTATTAATATCAAGCATGAGGATTATTGTACTATTTGCATTGTGCAGATATGCACACTCCTGCGCTTTCATCTCGGTAATTGAATTGCCGAGGATTCCCGCTTATTATCCTAAAAATTCCTGCATGCGGCGGTTGTTTGCAGCTGTATATTCATTTTTTCTTCAACGCCTTGCGAATTTTAGGAATATGACGCTGTAAATCTTTATAAATCAATTCCTCCTTGCCAAATGCTTCTTCCGCATGCTTTATATATGTAAAAAAGTTTCCCGGATTAGCATCAGCCCCATGAACAGAATATCTTCGATACAGATTGTCTGAACCTTTTAACTTTGGATTCTTAGCAATCGACTTCGTTTTACGATACATTCGATAATAATATTTACTTATTGTTTTTGAACGAACAGACACATGCACCCCATCAAATGTAAATCCAAGAAAATTAATTACCTTTTTACTTGTATCTGCATTCTCTAATAATTTCTTTCCGACATTTTCAATTTGATTATTCGAAAACTCAAAAATCTGTGTTTTGCTAGGTTCCAATTGTAAATTAGGAACCGAATGTATTATGTCTATAATTCTATTGAAAACTGAGAGCTCTTGTCCTATTTTAGGAACAACTACTATAAAATCATCACTATATCTTCTATACATTCCACCTAGTGAAACAACATATTCATTTATTTTCTTATCTGCTTCAATCATATAAATATTTGCCAGTACTGCACTTATAGAAGATCCCTGCGGAATTTGATGATCTTTCATATTTTTCTGAATATGTTTTCTATATTTGCGATAGTCTTCTTTGTCCAATGCAACTTTTCGCTTATTAAACTCCTTCAAACTTAATCCAGTAATAGACAACAAATCCTCTAGTTCCCATATACTATATTTAGTCACATTTTTGAAAACTGCATAATGATCAGCCGGAAGCTTTTCAACTTCCATAGCAGAACACCATTGTTTCTTCAAATACTGATGATCCAAGCAATCAAAGAACCCCGTAAAATCACCAATTAAAACATAAGCACCTTGTGTCTTTCGTATAAAATCAAATGCTTCCTGTGCAATCTGAATATTACTCTTCTTCAAATTTGTTCTATACGCAACCGGCACCATTGCGATATTTTCTTTATCTAGATATTCATTATAGTTCTCATTCAATATCGCACTATAATACTGGTATATGCATCTATCCATATGTGATGCATAACAAATTTCTCTTTCTTTATGTTTTACTCCAGTCCGTTTATTATATTTATCCATTTTCATTACATAATGAATAAAAGGATAGAAGCTGTGATGAGCAACTTTCATGGGGTTCGTAATATATCCTGATACTTTTGATATGTCCGTACGCACATCAAAATGAGTATATCCTTTTCTACTATTTGCTATTACCTTTGGATTTGATACCCACGCTGTAATATTCAATAAATCCTCTCCCTAAATTTGCAATACCCATCGACATGGAGGATAGCGTTCCTTAGCCGATGGGTATACTTTTATTCTTAGTAATCGTTATGATAGACATTTGCCTATATTTGATTGCCAGCTATCCTGTAGATGCAATACTTAATTGTGTTACAATCAAGCAGGAGGACAACTTTATGTTCAGCACTATCTTATTTGTAGTCTTGACCGAACTGGTCATCTATACCAACAGACAGTTTCCAACTTTCGATTTCGATTTATTGGTTGAACTGTTGACAACAATCTCCCACCCTTACAACTACTTGTAAGGCATATATAGAATACCATATTTTTATTTTATTTTCAATTTTAAATTTCTTATTTACAGCATTTTGACTCTTCTGATTTATTTCGCTGAATTTGTCGCTTGAGTAATTTCTGCTTCTGTTGCCGGAGTTGTCCATTTACCGAATACTCGAGATTCCTTAGACGGAATAACCCCCATATCTTTGTATCCCAATTTCTTCAATAGTGCCATACTTGGCTCGTTCTGCGGCTCAGTAAAGCTGATAAAATCCCACTCCGTGTACCGCTCGTGGAGCAGATCAATCAGAGCTGTCAATGCTTCGAACGCATATCCTCTGCGGTGATGTTTATAGGAAAACGTGTATCCAATAGAAATGGTTCCGTCATTCGGCATAACCACGATTTCGCCCACCATCTCGTCCGTGTCCTTCAATGCCACCGCCACTAGAAAAGGAGCGTCTACGGACATTATGTCGTCCTTATGACATTCCACCAGGTTAACGATGCCATCGTAGTCTTTGACTTGCCCACGCTGGTACCGGGCGCAAATCTCATTGTTGCGGTAGTCATACATTATCTCCGCATCCTTCACCGCAACATTTCGCAGACGCAGACGATTCGTTTCCATAAAGGTCATCGTAATTCCTCACTTATTTCATAATTCTTTTATGTACAAAACGTACTGACCCACACATTGGAATCCAAGTTCGCCCAAAACAGACTTTTCATCCTCAGCGCAGAAGTATGTCATATATTTGGCATCCAAACATTTGCACTCACTCAATGAAGCTGTCAGCAGTTCACGGAACACACTTTCATTGAAAACCTCATCAGCAAACTCACTTCCGTATATTTCGTAGTACCCATCCTTACCTGTCAAAAACACGGCAGCAATTGGCTGATCTGCCTGATTGTAAACAAAGATCGTCCAATCATCAATCGTTTCAAAGATACGGTCGGCATTCCAGTAGGTGTCGGGATCTTCGTGATATACCCTTCGGAACTTATCAAAATTGTATCGAAAAATCTTTTCAATGCAGTCATCATGTTCCTTCGCCGTATATCCATCAAAGAAAAAAGAGTGATTCCAGTCCTGCTCAATGCATTGGAAACCATGTTCTGAAAGGAAGTGGATTGCTTCCTGATTATCTCCCGGAAAACCGAAATAAGCCGTATATCCGGCAAACTTTGTTTCAATAGTTTTTAGCAGCTCTGCCAGCGCCTGTTTTGTACCACGATTGATATTAAACTCATACAGCTGGAGATATCTGTCCTCCGGAATCCAATAATACGAAATCCAGCCCTCAACCTTCCCGTCAATACCGAACAGCAGCAGTTCGTATGTTTCCTTTGCTATGGCACGTTCAGCTGCCTTAAAGAAATCTGTCTTGGTTTTAATACCGTCTGCGTAGGTTGGATAGCATGACTTTTTCGGATTGAGAGCAACACTATAAGCAAACTCTCCATATTTCTTTATATCTTCAGGCGTGGCCTTTATCAGCACCTGCCGTACCTCCATTCGTTTTGATGTGTACACAGTTGTAACTACTCTTGTAACTGTTCAGTACCTTCGTGGAATAGTGGCTGCTGAATAGTTACCTATTCTTCATTGTATTTTCCCAGAAATTCCTGCATGCGGCGGTTGTCGGAATGGAAGACCTCCTCCGGCGTTCCTTCCTCTACGATGAGGCCTTTTTCCATGAAGACCACATGGTTGGCCACGTTTTTCGCGAAGTTCATCTCGTGGGTGACGATGACCATGGTCATGTGCTCGGCGGCCAGGTCACGGATGACTTTTAAGATCTCGCCCGTAAGCTCCGGGTCCAGGGCAGAGGTGGGCTCGTCGAAAAAGAGCACCTGGGGATTTAAGGCCAGAGCTCGCGCGATCGAGACACGCTGCTGCTGACCGCCGGAAAGCTGGCAGGGATAGTAGTCCTCCTTATCGGAAAGGCCCATCTTTTTTAAGAGCTCCCGGCCGATGCGGTAAGCCTCCTCCTTTGACTTTTTCTGGACATGGATCAGCGGATCGGTCACGTTTTTGATCACGCTGTAGTGGGGGAAAAGGTTAAAATTCTGAAAGACCAGGCCAAATTTTTTCCGGATTTCCCTGAGCTCGGCAGGCTTTGCGTAGACCGACCGGCCGGAAGCATCCATGGAAACAGCCTTCTCGCCGAGATAACTCAGATCTCCGCCGTCCATGGTCTCCAGCAGGGTCGCGCATCTTAAAAGTGTGGATTTTCCGGAGCCTGAAGGGCCGATGATGGCCAGCACCTCTCCTTTTTTTACCGTCAGAGAGATGTCCTTGAGGACCTCAAGATCTCCGAAAGATTTTTTGATATGATTGATTTCGAGATAATTCATAAAGCCTCCTTAACGGTAATAATCCATGCGTTTTTCCAGTTTTTCCATGACAACGGCCACAATAAGGTTGAAGACATAGTAGAAAATGGCCGCCACCACGAAGGGTACAAAGGTAGTCTTCGACGCGGCGATCTGTTTGGCAATCGTGAACATCTCCATATAAGCCACAGCGAAGGCCAGGGAGGTGTCTTTTACCAGCGTAATGACCTCGTTGGTGACGCTGGGAAGAATCCGTTTCACCACCTGTGGGAAAATGATCCGGAAAAAGGTCTGGCTTCGGCTGTAGCCCAGAAGCTTCGCCGCCTCGTACTGGCCCACCGGCATGGACTCAATGCCGGAACGATAGATCTCCGCAAAATAAGCCGCATAGTTTAAGGAAAAGGAAAGGATGATGGCTGTAAAGCGCCAGTTTCCTCCGATGTTCATTTTAAACAGATAATAAGGACCAAAGTAGAACACCATGAGCTGAAGCATCAGCGGCGTTCCTCTCATGACGGAAATGTAGATTTTAAACAGGTTCTTCAGCACCGGATTTTTCGCCATCCGGCCAAAAGAAATCACAAGGCCCAGAGGCAGAGAAAAGATCAGCGTCAGGAAAAAAATCCCGACGGTCCGCACCATGCCTCCGGAAAGCTGTGACAGAATCTGGGGTAAGCTCATATGATATCCTCCATAAACACTTATAACCCCCGGAAGCACAGGCTCCCGGGGGCCGTAAGGTCTTTGTATTTTTATTTACTCTGCTGCGCTCTCAGTTTCGGTCTCAGCAGTTTCCGCAGCGGTCTCGCTCTCAGCCTCGGAGGAAGCTTCCTCCTTATCCTGGCCTAAGCATACCATATCGGTGAGCTCGTATTTCTCAGCCAGTTTGTCGAAGGTGCCGTCTTCCAGAAGCTTATCAAGATCAGCATCAACGATGTCGCGAAGCTCGGTGTTGCCTTTCTTGAAGCCGATGGCATATTTCTCAGAATTGAGGTGCTCATCCAGGATCTCGTAATCATCGCCGTTGTCACGGCTCTCGATCTGATATTTGGCTACGCCGATATCCATGGCGATGGCATCCACAGCTCCTGCTTGGAGCTCCACGAAAGCGCTGTTGTAATCGGCAAACTCCTGAAGGGTTCCGAAGGTGTCTGCAAGAGCTTTCTGCTGCTCCTCATCCTGAAGAACCTGAAGGGCTGCGCTGGCTGCCTGCACGCCTACGGTCTTCCCTGCAAGATCAGAAAGAGCGCTGATGCCGGCATCTTTCTTCACCACCATCACCTGGCTGTTATCCACATAGGGCTGGGACCAGGTATAGTCATCCTCTCTTCCGGTCATCGTGAAACCGTTCCAGATGCAATCAATGGAACCGGAATCCAGCTCCATATCCTTGGACTCCCAGTTGATCGGGGTCTTCACAAGCTCCCAGCCTTCCAGATCACAGACTGCCTGAGCCAGCTCCAGATCAAAGCCGGTGTACTCTCCGTCGTCTCCCATGTAACCGTAAGGCGGATACTCCGCATCAAAACCTACGGTAAATGTTTTTGTCTCATCTGCAAAAGCAACAGTTCCCAGAAGGGAAGCTGCCATCATTCCACAAAGGATCGCGCTGATCACTCTTTTTTTCATAATTATTTATCCTCCTTTAGCATATTAGCAGTTGACCACTCTACTATGTTAAATCAAAACCTGCCGTTATACTAACACAGCGCGTCTGCTCTGTCAAGGAAAAAGTGTAACTATTCAGAGCCCATCTCGATTCCGCTTTGCTTCATCTCGATGTGCCTGCTCGCCAAATAGATTTTTGGTCAAAATCGTTCGTTCATGCAAGCATGACTCACACTTTTAACAGAAAATCTGCTTGACTCTGAATATTACAAAAAACCGACCGTTTTCGCGATCGGCTTTTCGTTATGACGCACAGGTACTTTTGTGATAGGCGAGTTTCTCTTCCTCCAGGAAGGTCTGGACCGCTTTCCAGCGCTCTTTCTCGTCGGTCTCTGGCTCCTCCGGAAGCTGCCGGCTCTCTTTGAGCCAGGCCTCGATCTTCTCCCGCTGGACCTTCGGCACTTTTAGCTCATCCAGGCGCTTTTCGTAGTCCTCTCTCGAGAGGAAAAGGGAGAGCGTCGCCAGATATCTCCGGTAGATCTCATTGGAACGGACGGTCTCGTAGGATTTCCAGAGGCAGTCCGCCGCCTCCTCAAAGAGGAAGAGACGGGCATAGGCGGAGGCCAGGTTCGCATAAACCGCCGCATAGAACTGAACGCCCATTTTTCCCGGGTTCCGCTTCTTTAAGAGGGTGGAATATTCCTGGATAGCATTGTTGTACATATGGTACTCCACCAGGTAGTCCGCCTTTATTTTTCGCCGGAGATCCTCGGGCTGGATCTCAATCGTGCGGATCTTCTCCTGGAGCTCCCGGAACTCATCGTGGGAGAGATAGCCAATCTCCTTGAAAATCGGCAAAATAAAATTTCCGATCGTCTCCTCGTTTTCCAGCTGCTCATAAAGCTTCCGGTAAAGACGGACGAGACCCAGCTCGTCCCGAATCCAGTCCAGAAGCTTCTCATTGATGATGGTCTGATCCAGAAGATAAATATTTTTCTCCAGATAGAAACAGAGCTCCTCAATCGTAAAAATGTTTGTGCTGATACTCTCGATAAAATAGGGGTGTCGGGCTTTTTTCACCTGACAAAGATGGTAGCCGCTCATGCTTCTCCCTCCTTTCCCGGAGTCTTCTCCGCCGCAAAGGTGATAACTGCATCCCAGCGCTTACCGGAGGCAGGATAGAGATTTCCAAGCCCCAGGTCTGTCACCCGGACGCGACATTTCCTTTTCCCAATGAAGGAAAGATCCAGATGCAGCCTCGTCGCCCGGTTCGGCCGGTCGGGAAGGCCCGGCAGCCGCACCGTATGGGAGAGTTCCTCCCCCGCCATACTCTTGGAGTAGAGAATCACCTCGCTGGTGTCGTCCAGGACGAACTCACATTCCGCCCGGGCCATGTACCAGTTGACACCGGCGCTGATCATCGGATAAAACTCCTGATGACCGCGGATGATCATTTCCATGCCCATGTTCTGCTCGATCATATCGGGACCCGCGTAGAGATAATCCCCCACCCGGTTCATCCGGGCATACTCCATGGCTGCATAGCAGGCGCCCTTGGTGTAAAGATTCTGTCCCATGAAGACCTTTCTCCTGTTGCAGAGGAAGGCCAGAGAATTGCCCATCCAGCTTTTATCGAACTCCTCGCCCACGAGGTAAACGCTGGAAAAGGTCCGTTTCCCGAACATTTTCGTGGCAAGCTCCAGGAATTTCTGGTCTTTGACTTCCAGCCAGAGCTTGTCGGGTCGGCCCTCTCTTGCCAGCTCATCGAGATAGAGCATGCCTTTCTCCTCGATGGAGACGAGGGCCGGCCGGGTTTTCCGTTCCACGGAAAACTCAAAAGCCGTGACTTTTCCATTTTCACAGGAGAAAAGGGCCACCTGGTAGGTCCAGAGATCCTTGCGCTGGTTCAGCATATACCAGTAGAAACTCTCCCGGTAATCCTGAAGAAATACATGATCCTTCGGAACGCCCACCCGCTCAAAGGCTGCGCGGATGCCGTCGGCCCAGGTGCCATTCATTTTCCGCATCGTCACCACAGCCAGGATAGAATCCGGCTTTCCGGCGGTGGCCAGAAGCTCCAGGCACTGAGCGAAAAAGTCCGCCAGCAGGGCCACACCCTCCTCTAAGCGCTGTTCCATGAGAGAAAACAGCTCTGCCGGCGTGGCGATCTGGTAATTTTCCTCCCCCGGCACGACGCTCACGGTCCTGGGACCGGAGTTCTGCCGGTTATAAAAGGTAAGCTGGGAATTTACCGGCCCCAGATCGATTCCCAGCGCCAATTCATTGATTTCACTGATCATTTATCTTCTCCTCACAACAGCTTGAAAATATGGTCCGCCAGAGCCTCCTGCTCTTTAAACTGCAGTACCGCAAACTCCGCATCCTCCAGATTTTTTTCCAGGAAGGCTTTGGACATCTGGTTCAGAAGATCGTACCGGCTGCTGCGGGAAAGATTGATATCCTGATAGTTCTTTTCCAGCATTTCGCTTTCTTTTGTCTTCTGATTCCACTCTTCGATAACCTGATATTTCAGATGATCCCCGTAAAACAGGGTAAATTCTTTCACGAAGATTCCCTCGTAGACCATGGTCATGGGCTCTGTAATGACGCGGCCGCCCTTGTCTTTTCCGTCTGTGATCTGGTAACGGATGTTCACCAAAGCTCCGGGATTGGCCCGGTACTCCACGAAGATCTTGTCGTAAAGCTGGCAGGCTCTCTGATCTTCCGCCGGGAAGTTCTTGAAAAAGGCCATCCGAAGACCGCGGTTTGTAAAGTTCTGAAGCAGCTCCCGGGAAAGGGCTCTTCTCTTCTCGTCAGGCTCCTTCAGCTCTCCGTAGAAGCGAAGGAGGGCCAGAAGGCAGACATCCTCATTATTTTTTCCCTTGATATAGCCCCGCTCGATGTAGCGGAACACAGGCTCCTTCACGGGCTGATCTTTCACCAGATAATCGTAGGCCCGGTACATAACATAGGCCTGCAGAAGCATTTTTCTTCCGAGGGCTTTCCGGTAGGAATCGAAGATCTCCTCGGTGTTCTCAGCTCCGTTCCGGGTAAACATGACCATGACGAGGATTTTTTCCTCCAGGACAAAAGTGTCCGCCTCAAAATCCTTTCCGGCCTGCCAGAGCTCTTTCATGCGCTCCACCGGGCCGTCGTAATAACGGAGCAGATAGGCCAGAATCACCTCGTCATATTTTTCATGGACAAAACAGTAATGGCAGAGGGCCAGAAGCATCTCGTCCTCGCCATATTCCATCGTGAGTACCATCCGGTGGCAGAGGCTCACGAGAGAAAGAAGGTTCACCTTTTCCGGCCCGTAAATTCCCGCCAGGGAAAAGGCCTCCCTGCTCATGCCTTCGGAGATCAGAAGCTCTGTGAGATGATAGCGGTCTGTCTTAGCAAAGGCGGTAAGGTTGATCTCGTGTAGAAACTCATAGAGGCTTTCCTCCCCCGGATTCTGGCAGTAGAAATCCAGAAGCTCCTGGCGAAGTTTTTTCCGGTAGGTCTCGCGAATTTCCTCCATCTCCAGAAGAGCGGCATATTTCGGCACGGTCTCCCGGTCAGGCTTCTCGCTGCTGCAGATATTCAAGAGAAGACCTGCGCTGTCCGGAGCCAGTCTCAGGCAGTATTCCCGGAAACGGATATCCGTCAGCATATTTTTGATTGTATAGGGAACGGAGGACTCGTAGCGGTTTCCATTCTCGTCCTCCAGGAAAATCCGATGATTCTCCGTATAGATCTGAACGTTGGCCCGGCCGTTTTTCAGCGGGCATTTTTCCTCTTTCTTGAGCTCCTCATGGTAGACCAGCACATAGCGGATCGACGGGTCCTCCACCTGAATCCGATAGGTGAAGAGAAGCCGGGAAAGGTTCTCCGCCATTCTCCGGTTTAAGAGGGACTCCGTGATAAAGATCTCATAGAGAAAGGCCAGGTCGTCGTTGATATGGCCGAGCATAAGCTCGTCCACCATAAATTTTTCCATGGCGGGCCGGTAGCTCTGGTAGGCCTTCGGGTCCTTGTCTTTGTTTCGGATCACGTTGGCGTAGACGAAGGCTTTTTTCCGGTAATCGAGGGTATTATTATAGGAAAAATACATGCGGATGATCTGGGGAAGCGGCTTCTCGATGGGATCCTCCATGGACTCAATGTAATACTCGTAAAGCCCGGTGATCCGAAGATCCTGCTCCACGCCCCGCTCATACCAGACAAAACACTCTCTGTCTTTTCTCCGGCCTTTGAGCAGAAGGCTGATGATCGCGCGAAGAAGGCTCTTGGTGGGATTTTTCGCATAAATTTTTTCCAGCGTGTCCACAAGGCCCGGATGGTACTCCCGGTAACGGCCGGCCAGCTCCACGATCTGCATGATCAGCTCCGCATTCAGAAGATCTTCCTTCACCATAAAGCTTAAAACGCGGATCTCGAAATCCTCCAGCCGTTTCAGAAGAAGCGGCGATTTCTGCAGAACCAGAGCCGCCTCCAGATACATGATCCGGCTCGCACAGCCGTAGATATACTGCTGCCGGATCGCATCCAGCTTCTGTCCCGGATGGCGGAGATAATTCTCACGGATATAGAGGAGAAACCAGGTGAGCTTCCAGTTCTCGGGATTCCGTAAACTCAGCTCCCCAAGCTTTTCCTCCACATAGTCGATATATTTTTTATCCTTATTATAAAAGGTCGTGAGATACAGAAAATATCCCTGCTGCTCCGGTGCTGTCAGATGGTTTCTCTGCTGCTCGATCCGATCCAGAAGGAAGCAGGCCTCCTCCTCTTTTCCCGCGGAAAATAAAAGGTGAATGTGGATGAGTTCCATCATGGTTCCGGTGCCGCCGGCCTTCGTGTACTCATCCCAGGCCCTAATGGAGCGCTCCACCCAGGTCTCCGCCTGGATCCGTTTCAGCCGGAAATCCATATAGCAGTCGTAGAGAGCCGCCAGCTCCCGATGCTGCTCCTTGAGGTTTCCGTCCTTCTTTCGCAAAATTCCGCCATGGACTCGCACCTCAAAGGTCAGATCCGTTCCCACGCCGTGAATGTGGATCCTGCCGAAATTCCGTCCGGCATGAAGTTCCTCCCGGTCGATGAGATAATTCAGAGTGTAGGTGCTTCCGATAAACTCATCGGTGGTGACAACGGGCTTCTCCACCTTGAGGAAGGGTGCGTCAGAAGTCACCTCCAGTTTGAAAAATCCCCAAGTGCTCTTCGTGAGAGTCAGGCTCTCCCGGATGGTCTGGGGCATTGTATCGTAGGAAGCTTCCGTCTTATCTGCCTGAATCACCACGGGTTCCTTTAAGCCCGCGGAAACCAGAAATTCTTCCATGCTCCGATAGCTCATGGCTTCATTCTGGAAGCCTTCGTAGAGAAGCCTGAGTTTTGGCGCTTTCTCTTTTAAAAATTCCCCAAAGCTCCCGGATGCAAAGAACACATAGGCTTTCTGGAAATCCTTCTGAGCCAGGGTCACAAAATCCTCCAGGCTCTCGCAGGGCTTCTCAAGCTCCTTCACCTCCGGAGCCTCGATCTCGATGCGATAAGGAATGGCATACTCGCCCAGACTGGAGGCCACAGTCAGTTTTCCCTCCAGCACATCTCCTTTTTCCATGCCTGTGGTGTCGATCTCGTAGATCACCTTCTCGCTGATGGCAGAAAAAGCCGCCGGCTCAAAGGCAACTCTGGGGCTCTCCGCATAAAGAAAGCCCTTCACCTTCTTCTGGGCCGGATTTTCCAGGCTGAAACTTCCCCTCACCTGCTTGCCTTCCCGCACTTTTGCCTCTATTTTATCCTCGGATATCTGAAGCTTCGGAGTCTCATATTCAAAAATTCCGTTTAACAGCTGTTCGATTCTTCTTTTCAAAACTTTCACCTGCACTTTTTCATTGGCTTTCATTGATATACATACTCCTAGGAAGTATAACACTAACCCGAGGGGTTCCGCAAGGTTTGTTTTGTGTGATATAATAAGCGAATCGAAACAGGGAAATCACTATTTTTCAGTCCTTCATGATCACCTGTTATATGGATTCTTCTGTATCAAAGAAGATGATGAGCACATAGAAATTGGCCTGGGTATGAAACCAGAATATACAGGTATCCACCACACAGCCCCGCCGGGAAGCAGCGGGCGGGGCATCCGTCTGGACCTGACATTGACCGCATATCGTAAAATCTCAAAATGAGTCAAACATACCCCCAAAATCGCATGACTGCAATCCTAAAAATTCCAAAACAAGTCAAATGCACACCAAATCGCATGAACACAAATCAAAAAAAGCTCAACGCAGTCAATTCTACAGCCAGTAACTCCAAAACACACCGCGTCTCAGGCAGAAATTTTCCAAAAATAAAATACACTGCACAAATCTCACTCTGATTCGCAGTTGTTAAATATACCTGTACGGGTACATGCATTTTCCTCATCGCTATAGCAACAACTATAATAAATAGAAACAGGCAGGAGCCTTCCCCAGCTCCTGCCTGTTTCTTATCTTACTCTTTATTCCTCATCCTTCGCCCAATGTAGCGCGTATTTCACAGCCTTATTCCAGCCTTTGAGCTTCTTTGCCCGCTCTTCCTCGGTGATGGCCGGGGTAAAGGTCCGGTCGATGGCCCAGTTCTTGCGGATCTCGTCCTGATCCTTCCAGTAGCCTACGGCGAGGCCGGCGAGGTAGGCTGCTCCCATAGCGGTGGTCTCCACACATTTCGGGCGGTTCACCGGCGCGTTGATGATGTCTGCTTGGGACTGCATCAGGAAATTGTTGGCGCTGGCGCCGCCGTCCACCTTAAGCTCGCTCAAGGAAATACCGGAGTCTGCCCGCATGGCATCCAGCACGTCATGCACCTGGTAGGCGATGGATTCCAGCGTGGCCCGGGTGATGTGGTACTTGTTCACGCCACGGGTGATGCCGACGATCGTTCCTCTCGCGTACTGATCCCAGTGGGGCGCTCCAAGACCGGTGAAAGCAGGCACCACATAACAGCCGTGGGTATCCTTCACCTTCCGGGCCAGATACTCGGAATCCTCAGCGGAATCGATGAGACGCATCTCATCCCGGAGCCACTGGATAGCCGCTCCGGCCACGAAAATCGAACCCTCCAGCGCATAGTTCACCTTTCCGTCGATGCCCCAGGCGATCGTCGTGACAAGGCCGTTGCTCGAAAAGACCGGCTTCTCGCCCGTATTCATCAGAAGGAAACAGCCTGTACCGTAAGTATTTTTCGCATCTCCTGCCTGGAAACAGGTCTGGCCAAAAAGCGCCGCCTGCTGGTCTCCTGCCGCTCCGCCCAACGGAATCGGCGCGCCGAAAAACTCCGGAGCCGTCTCCCCGTAGATGCAGCTTGAGGGCTTCACCTCCGGCAGCATACAGACAGGAATGTTCAGTTCCTTTAAGATATCCTCATCCCAGGCCAGCGTATTGATGTTAAACAGCATAGTTCGGGAGGCGTTGGAATAATCCGTCACATGGATCTGCCCCCTGGTCAGCTTGTAGATGAGCCAGGTCTCCACGGTTCCGAAAAGAAGCTCTCCCCGTTCTGCCCGCTCCCGCACGCCGGGCACCTCATCCAGAATCCATTTCAGCTTCGTCGCCGAAAAGTAAGCATCGATGACAAGGCCTGTCTTCTGGCGGAAACTCTCCGTCAGTCCTTTTTCCATCAGGGAATCACAATATCTCGAGGTTCTCCGGCACTGCCAGACAATGGCGTGATAGACCGGCTCTCCGGTATTTTTGTCCCAGACGATGGTCGTCTCTCTCTGGTTTGTGATGCCGATGGAAGCGATATCCGCAGCCTCGGCCCCGGCCTTTTGCATGGCCTCCACAGCCACGCCCAGCATCGTGGACCAGATCTCCCCCGCGTCATGCTCCACCCAGCCGGGCTTCGGAAAATACTGGGTAAATTCCTTCTGAGCCACGCTCACCATGTTTCCTTCCCTGTCAAATAAGATACAGCGGTTGCTCGTCGTTCCCGCATCCAGCGCCATTACATATTTCCCCATCGTAAGCTCCTCCTTAGTTACAGAAAGTCTGTCTTTACGACCAGTGTAACGCGGCAAAAGTCATCTGTCAACGACGGTTTTTGCTCTGCTTCTCTTGACAAATGAAAGTCTATTCTTTAGGATAAACATAAGAAAACTTTTGGAGGTATACTATGGCTAGAGAAGATTACCACAACGCGCGTGTGGCAGGCCGCAAGGCGTACCGGGCCGATGTACAGGCCGGCCGCTATCCCTACCTGCCCGCCCTGGATGATATGATATCTTATTCCGAAACCCAGGGAGAATACCCATTAGGCCGGGTGGACATTCCCTTAAATCTTATTGTCGGAACAAAAACCGCCGGCCGGCAGAAAGCCTTTGCCAGCAACTTCATGCCCCTTCTGGGAGAAAATACCGAGTTCGGCATGAAATGGGCTACCCTCTACGACTCCCAGTTAAACGAGGGCATCCGGGACCCCATCAAAGCCTACGAATTCATGAATAAATTCTATGTAGAGGAAGGAAACAAGCGTGTCAGCGTCATGCGGGCCGTAGACGCCGCCTATATCCCGGCTATCGTTACCCGGATCCTTCCCAAACGGACCGAGGAAAAAGACAACCTGATTTATTACGAATTTGTCGATTTCTATAATGTAGCCCACACCAACGAGATCTGGTTCAGCCAGTTGGGAAGCTTTCCTGCTCTCATCCAGGCCATCGGAAAGAAGCCCGGAGAGCCCTGGTCCGATGAGTTCCGCCGGGATTTCTTTTCCCTCTATAATACCTTCTCCGAATATTTCCTGGCAAAGGGCGGCGAAAAGCTCCCTGTGACCATCGCCGATGCCTTCCTCAAATATCTGGAAATCTACGATTACGAGGATATCCTGAAAAAGAGTCCCGCTGAGGTCAAGGAAGATGTCAACCGGCTCTGGGATGAGTTTTCCGTTACCGGTGATGAAGGCTCTGCCCTGGTAAAAGACACCGGGGACGCCACCACCACCTCGAAGGGTCTCTTAAGCCTGACCCGCCTCTTCTCCGGCAGAACCCAGAAAGTCAAGATTGCTTTCTTAAACGAGAAGACCAGCGAGACTTCCAGCTGGACCTACAGCCATGAGCTGGGCCGCCTGTATCTCGAAGAGACCTATCCCAACAACGTAGAGACCTTCCACATCGACAACCTGGAGGAGGGCGAGAGCGCCGAGAAAGCCATCGAGTCCGCGATCCAGCTGGGCAGCGATATCATTTTCACCACCTCCCCCTGCCTCATCAAATCCAGTGTCCGGGCAGCTGTGGCTCACCCCAACGTGATTATCCTGAACTGCTCCCTGAATCAGTTCTACCACTCGCTTCGCACCTACTACGGCAGAATGTACGAAGCCAAATTCCTCATGGGCGCCATCGCCGCCGCCATGTCCCAGACGGACCACATCGGCTACCTGGCAGATTACCCCATCTACGGAACCATCGCCAACATCAACGCCTTCGCCATGGGTGCAAAAATGATCAATCCCCGGGCCATGATCCATTTGGAATGGTCCCGCATCAACCACTGGAGCGGCCGTCACCTCTCCGAGATGGAGGAGGTTCAGGTCATCTCTGGCCAGGATATGATCCGCCCCGACGCTCCTTCCCGGGAGTTCGGTATTTACAAAAAAGGAAAAGACGGCATCGAGAACATCGCCTCTCCGATGTGGCACTGGGGTAAATTCTACGAGCAGATCGTCCAGAACGTACTGGACGGCACCTGGAAAAAGACAAAGACAGCCATGAACTACTGGCTTGGCCTTTCCTCCGATGTCATTGATATCGTTTATTCCAACAATCTGCCTGTAGGCACCCGCCGGCTTCTGAAATTTCTGGAAGCCTCCATCATCAAAGGCACTCTGGAGCCTTTCTACGGCGTTCTCTATTCCCAGGACGGCATCGTGCAGAAATCTGAGGATGAAAGCATGACACCGGAGCAGATCGTGACCATGGACTGGCTGGCTGACAACGTTCTCGGAGTGATTCCTACCTTCAGCGACCTGACCGATGAGGCCAGGGAACTGGTACTGCTGCAGGGACCCCTGAATACAGAGGAGTAAAATACATGAGAATTTTAGTGATCGGCGATCATGAATCCAAATCCCTCTGGGATTTCTACGAACCTTCCAAACTGGAGGATATCGACCTTATCATCTCCTGCGGAGACTTAAGCCCCCGATACCTTTCTTTCCTCGTGACAATGGCTCACGCCCCGGTGCTCTACATCCACGGAAACCATGACGACAAGTATGAGATGACCCCGCCCGAGGGCTGTATCTGTGTGGACGATGATCTCTACGTCTACAATGGAATCCGCATTCTGGGCCTGGGCGGCTCCATGCGTTACCGCTACGGCACACACCAGTACACGGAAAAAGAAATGCGGACCCGCATCCGGAAGCTCTGGATGAAACTGATCCGCTACAAGGGTTTCGATATCCTCCTGACCCACTCTCCGGCCAAGGATATCAACGACGGCGAGGATCTGCCTCACCAGGGCTTCGAGTGTTTCCGGACCCTGCTGGAAAAATATAAGCCCAAATATTTTATCCACGGCCATGTTCATATGAGCTACGGTCGAAAGTACAAGAGAATCGACCATTATCAGGACACCGTGATCATCAATGGTTACGATCAGTATGTCTTTGATTATGAAAATCCTGATTTCTCCTCCGACGTCAGCCGGGCCGGAACCCATATGAGTAAATAGTATTAAGAAAAACGGACCATCTCTTTCCGGAGCCGCTTCATGATCTTTTTCTCCAGGCGGGAAATGTAAGACTGTGAGATCCCCAGGATATCTGCCACTTCTTTCTGGGTCTTCTCCTCCCCGTCCAGGGAATTGATCCCGAAGCGCAGGGAAACGATGGTCTGTTCTCTTTTGCTGAGCTTTCTTATGGCCCGGTTCAGAAGACGGTACTCTGCCTCCGTCTCCATATCTTTGTAAATCACATCTTCATCCGTTCCCAGAATATCCGATAAAAGCAGCTCATTTCCGTCCCAGTCCACATTCAGGGGCTCGTCGATGGAGACCTCCATCCGGGTCTTGCTGTTCCGCCGAAGGTACATGAGGATCTCATTCTCGATGCAGCGGGAGGCGTATGTGGCAAGCTTGATCTTTTTCTCCGGCACAAAGGTATTGATGGCCTTGATGAGGCCGATCGTCCCGATGGAAATCAGATCCTCCACACCCACTCCCGTATTGTCGAATTTTTTCGCTATGTATACCACCAGTCTTAAGTTGTGCTCGATAAGGAGGGATTTGGCTTCCTCGCTGCCTGTCTTTCCCAGCCGCTCGATGGCGGAGGCTTCCTCGTCCGGCAGAAGAGGCGGAGGCAGGACTTCGCTTCCCCCGATATAGTGGATCTCATTTTCCTTCTGAAAAAGCACGGTCTGAAAAGCGGGAACCATGCGAAACTGAAATTTACCCGGCATTGCTACTTTTATCACCATTCTCTATTCCCTCCTAATCATCGGTCAGCGCGCTGGGCAGGATCATCTGATATCTACCTTTGGCGCTCAGCGTTTCTTTACACACTGCCACGATGGGACGGTCGATCTTCTTTTCTTCCCCATCCCTGCTGATAAAAAGACAGTCCAGACAGATCCCCGGCAGGCAGCCGCTCTGCTTTCCCACCGTCTGATAAGGAATCCACAGGACCTTCGTTTTCTGATTAAAAAGCTCTTTCACCGCCTGGTATTCTACCACGGCCACCGGTTTTCCAAAGTATGGGTCCACCAGCCGGTTTCCCGTATCCCGAAGAGCGAAAAGTTTCTTCTGTCTCCCATTCCAGAAAAGCGTGACTTCCGTAAGATTCTCCGTCTCGTATTTCCACTTCTCCTTCAGGCGCAGGGCAGCGTAAATCAGAGCCGTACCGGCGATGCCGGAAAGGATCACCGGAAGGGTGAGTCCCAGGCGCAGCACCGGAACCACTCCTCCCAAGAGAAACGCCATTCCGAAAAAGACAGCCGTACTTCTCAAAAGCCGTTTTCTCTGCCCGAAGGGAATTTGATAGCTTCCCTTCACCATGAGGAGCGCCATCGCCAGTGCCGCCGGAAAAAGAAGTCCCCCTTCCCCCGGAAAAAGAAAAAGCAGCAGGCAGCTGCACAGGCTTCCGAAGGCTGCCCCCACCGCCATGCGTCCAAAGCGTATTGGAAGTTTCGCCGCGATTCCCGTCAGGAACAGCAGCAGAAAATCCAGGCAGAAGTTTTCCAGAAAGAACTCATCCATATAAAGCTCGTAATACACAAAACACCCCCTGTATCCCACTGGGCCTTTGCTCTTTCAAGCAAGATCCATTATAGAATACAGGGGGTGCATATTTTGTCATAATCAGAAAGCGAATCTGCCATTTTCATCGACAGGATTCGACAGCACTTTGGTATGTAAATCAGCCAGCGTAACCGTTGGGGTTGTTGCTCTGCCATCTCCAGGAATCGACACACATGCGGTCGATACCGAACTCAGCCTTCCAGCCCAGCTCTCTCTCTGCCTTGGAAGCGTCGCAGTAGCAGGTAGCGATATCGCCTGCACGGCGCGGTTTAATTTCGTAAGGAAGGGTCTTTCCACAGGCTTTCTCAAATGCATGAAGCACATCCAGAACGCTGTAGCCCTTACCGGTACCCAGGTTGTAGATGTTGACGCCGCTGCCCGGTGCCAGTTTCTTCAGAGCCTTCACATGGCCTTTTGCCAGGTCTACGACATGGATATAGTCACGCACACCTGTTCCGTCCGGTGTATTGTAATCGTCACCGAAAACGCCCAGACATTTCAGTTTACCCACAGCTACCTGTGCAATGTAGGGAACCAGGTTGTTCGGGATACCCTTCGGATCCTCGCCGATGAGGCCGCTCTCATGAGCACCAATGGGGTTGAAATAGCGGAGAAGCAGGATGTTCCACTCCGGATCTGCGGTATGAAGATCGGTCAGAACCTGCTCCAGCATGCTCTTGGTACGGCCGTAGGGGTTTGTCACCTCACCCTTCGGACACTCTTCGGTGATGGGTACGAAAGCCGGATCGCCGTATACGGTTGCAGAGGAACTGAAGATCAGGTTCTTCACACCATGATTTCTCATAACATCACAGAGGTTGAAGGTTCCGGTCATGTTGTTGTGGTAATATTCCAGGGGCTTTGACACGGACTCGCCTACGGCCTTCAGACCCGCAAAATGAATAACAGCGTCAATCTTCTGCTCGTCAAAGATCTTGTTCATGCCTTCTTTATTCAGCATGTCTTCTTTGTAAAAAATAACTTTCTTGCCGGTGATCTTTTCCACCCGCTCCAGAGCCTTCTCGCTGGCATTGTAAAGGTTGTCCATGACAACGACCTCATGACCCTCGTTTAAAAGCTCGATGCAGGTATGGCTGCCGATATAACCGGCTCCGCCTGTTACTAAGATTTTCATAGCTGTGTCCTCCTTTTTATAAAAACGCTGCTGCGTTTTGAGCTGTTTACAAAAGATGGGACCACAAAATCGGGTCCCATCTTTCTATTACTTATCTCTTTCTCAGGAAATCCGGGATCTGGATATCTTTCTCCTGGATCTTGCTTTCCGGAGTTCTCAGTCTGTTAAGACCGGGAGCTGCCGGGGCCGGATTCACGGAAGGTCTCGGCTGGCTGTAGGAAGGAGCCGGGCTCTTTTTCGGGAAAGCGCTGACATTGGCTCTCTCACGGCTCTGGAACGGATTGCTGAAGGAAGAAGCGGTGGAAGTACTGTTCACTTTTTGTGTCTCCACACCGGCATTCTGGGCCTCCTCTGTGTGAAGGCCTGTAGCAATAACGGTAATGCTTGCTTCATCAGCGTATGTATCATCATACATAGCACCAAAGATGATGTTCGCATCCTCTCCTACCAGTTCCTCTACATAGCTGGCTGCATCGTTGGCATCCATCAGGGAGATATCACCGGAAATATTGATGATGACATCGGTAGCGCCCTCGATCGTGGTCTCAAGAAGCGGGCTGGATACGGCCTGTTTCACGGCCTCCATAGCCTTGTCGTCGCCCTTGGCCTGTCCGATACCGATATGAGCGATACCCTTGTTGGTCATAACGGTCTGTACGTCTGCGAAGTCCAGATTGATAAGAGCCGGCATATTGATCAGGTCTGTGATACCCTGAACGGCCTGCTGCAGGACTTCGTCTGCTTTCTTTAATGCCTCCGGCATTGTAGTCCGGCGGTCCACGATCTCAAGAAGCTTGTCATTGGGGATCACAATCAGAGTGTCCACGTTGGCTTTCAGTCTCTCGATACCTGCAAGAGCATTGCTCATACGGGTCTTTGCCTCGAAACGGAAGGGCTTGGTCACAACGCCGACGGTCAGGATACCCATATCCTTGGCAAGTCCTGCCACTACCGGAGCAGCTCCGGTTCCGGTTCCGCCGCCCATACCGCAGGTAACGAATACCATATCGGCACCCTGCATCACCTGTTTGATATCCTCTGTGCTCTCCTGGGCAGCCTGCTCGCCTACTTCCGGCTTTGCTCCTGCGCCCAGTCCCTTGGTCAGCTTCTCACCGATCTGGATGGTGGTAGGAGCCTTACAGAGCTGAAGTGCCTGCTTATCGGTATTGATTCCGACGAACTCTACGCCGCCGATGGTCTCGTCAACCATTCTATTTACAGCATTATTGCCTGCTCCGCCGACACCGATGACGATAATCTTAGCAGCAGACTCAGTTTCATTTGTCATAATTTCTAACAAGGGTATTTCCTCCTTCTCGCGTCTATATACGACCTTTCAGTCTCCTCGCGAACACTGAACAGCATCTTTCTTTCCCGATTACAGCATACTACACCCATTGCCGCAATCTTTATCATATATCATATAGGTTTTTCCCGAAATTATCAAGTATATATTTGAAAAAATTTTTATTTACTGAATGTAGGCTCCCGTGTAGGGGTCGATATAGCCATAGCCGTCGGTGATGATATCTCCGTTGCTGTCCACATAATTATAGGAATCCACGTTGTAAGTGACATTTCCGTTTTTGTCCGTGTAGTAGCGGTTTCCGTCGGCGTCCTCGGCGAAGGTGCCATCAGACTCCTGATAGGTCAGAGCACCGCTGGCCTGGGTGGTATGGGTCTCCTCGCTGTCGGAATTGTCGGAGCTTCCGGCGATCACATTTCCGTTCTCGTCCGTCTCCGTCTCTCCCGCGGTCTCTGTCTCCGTCTCGGGCGTATCCCGGTAAGTGACAGACTGGGACTGGCTGGAATAGCTCTCCATATTGAGGTTGCCACTCTTGTCCGCCACGGTGGGAAGAATGGAGGAAAGGACGGAAATCTTATCCTCGATCGAGGACTCGTCTCCCATGAGCACATTCAATTTTCCGAAAATCAGGATCAGCTCGTCCTTCGTGGAATAGCGGATCTCGTCCGGCGTCAGGCCTTCCTGGTTTAAAAGGTCCGCCACCCGGATCACCGTGTCAAGTTTGTCCGGATCGGTGGCCGTCAGGTTTTTGTAGAGCGTCACCTTATCCAACGTAAGACCTGTGACTTCCGGCACATTCTCATGAAGCTTCTGGGAATTTTCGATAATAAGGCCTGTCCGGTCAAAATAAACATATTTTCCCTGGGTCCGCACATAACCCACGGCCTGTTTCTCATAGACGTGGACCTGAACCTTGAAGGGACTTTCCATCTTCACTTCCACGCTGCTCAAAAAGGGCAGGGCCTTCTCCGCTCTCGTCTTATCGCTGTATTTCCACATGAGATAAAGGGTGTTCTGGCACAGGCCATCCTGAAGGATAGCCTGTTGGATCTGGGCTGAAGTAAAGGTGCTGTTTCCGGAAACCGAAATCTCATTTACCCGGAAAAGTCCGAAGACGATCGCTGCCGTCAGGACCAGTACCCCGATGAACCCCCATATCACTTTGCCTTTTCTCTTCCGTCTTTTATGACTGTTCTTCATTCTGTCCCCCGTAAGTTTTGCTACAGTGAAAATTAAGTTGCTGATACATTGACAATGGATGCTTTCTTCATCTGCAAGACGGAGTAATGAGGCGTAGCGGTGGCTATGTCGATTGACGACAACGCAGCAGATAAAAAATCAGACAAGTCAAGGTGTCAGTTACTTAGTTTTCACTGTGCTGCTCTGCATGCAGGCACCCAGAGCGCCAAGATCCCTCAAAAGATCCTCGTAGCCTCTCTCAATATACCCGTCATCCTGAATCAGTGTGGTTCCCTCCGCTCCCAGAGCGGCCAGAACCAGAGCAGCCCCTCCCCGGAGCTCTTTCGCCCGGACAAAGGTGCCGTGAAGGGAAGAAACGCCCCGGATCAGGGCCCTGTTCCCTTTTATCTCAAGATCCGCTCCCATCCGGCGAAGCTGAGCCGCCGTCTGGAAACGTGCTTCAAAAATATTTTCCTCAATCTCGCTTTTTCCCCGGGCCACGGTCATGGCCGAGAGCAGGGCCGACTGAAGGTCCGTCGGAAAGCCCGGATAAGGGCTGGTTTCCACTCTTCCCGCAGGAAGGAAGGCCTCCCTGGCATCGAGAAAAATCCCTCTGGGACTCGTGTGAACCACCGCCCCTGTCTTTTCTATAACCTTCAGGACCTCTGTAAGCGTCCCGGTTTCCGCTCCTTCCAGGAATACTCGGCCTCTGGTGAGCACTCCTCCGAAAAGATAAGTCCCCGCCACAATCCGGTCCGATGAAAAAATAAATTCGCTGTCCTCCAGGCTGGAAACGCCCTCGATCCGGATCGTCTCCGTCCCGTCCCCTTCGATCCGCGCTCCTTTTCCCCGAAGGAAACGGCAGAGTTCTGAAATCTCCGGCTCTCTCGCCGCTCCGGAAAGGACCGTTACGCCCTCCGCCAGTACGGCCGCGAGGATCACATTTTCCGTGGCCCCCACGCTTGGAAAAGGAAGGGAAAACTCCGCCCCGGAAAGCCTCCTGCAGCTGGCCTTAAGCCCCCGCTCCTCCTCCGTAAAGGTCACTCCCATCTCTGAGAGCATTTTTAAATGAAGGTCGATGGGACGTTTTCCGATGGTGCAGCCTCCGGGATAGGGAAGACAGGCTTCTCCAAACCTTCCGAGCAGACTTCCCAGAAGGATCACTGAGGAGCGCATCTTTTCCCCGAGGCTTTCCGGAACCCGGTTTCTGTCAAGTCCCGCGGCATCCAGAATCAGAGCATCTTTTTCCACGGTGACACTGCAGCCCAGGCTTCTCAGTATCTCAAGGGTATAACCCACGTCTGTGATCCCCGGACAGTTGTGGAGCACCGTCCTTCCTCTGTGGAGCAATGCTCCGGCCAGAACAGGCAGGGCTCCATTCTTGGAACCCTGGATTTTCACTGCCCCGTCTAAGGGCCTGCCGCCCCTTACCTCATACCATGCCAAAGAACGTCCCCCGCTTTCTTTCCTTGATACCTACGAATTGCTCCGCTGCGAAGCAGCTTACGCAATTTTACAATAAGGTATGCAGAAAGCAAAGATTCCGTGCATCAGCATTTCCGGCTGATCCCCAGGACCAGCCCCATCTCAGCCAGAAGGAAAAGAATCGAGGTTCCTCCGTAGCTGACGAAAGGAAGGGTGATGCCCGTATTCGGTATGGTGTTCGTGACCACAGCCACGTTTAAGATCACCTGGATTGAAATATGGCCCATGACCCCCGCGGCAATGAGGGAACCTAAAAGATCCGGCGCATGGACGGAGACCAGGAAAAAACGCCAGATCAGCACCAGAAAGAGAAGAAGCAGAATCCCTGCCCCCACAAGCCCCAGCTCCTCACAGATGATGGAAAAAATCATATCATTCTGTGCCTCCGGGACAAAGCCCAGCTTCTGGATACTTCCGCCAAGACCCGTGCCAAAAAGGCCGCCGGAGCCGATGGCATAGAGCCCCTGGATCGTCTGAAATCCTTTCTCGTAGCTCTCCGGGTCCCGCCAGATCGCAATGCGTTCAAGACGGTAGCTCTCAAGCCCCAGAAAGATTCCCATAAAGCCTGCTCCCGCCCCAAAAAGCCCCACGAAGGGAAGATAGAACGGACTGGAGACAAAGACCAGAATCACGGCGATGCCAAGGATAATGACGGCAGTGCTGAGATTACTGGTTCCCACGAGACCAACGATGGGCAGAATCAGAACCAGGGTCCGGAAAAGCTCCAGCATCCCCTTTTTCTTCTTCTCTCTTCTGCTGATGGTCCGGGCCAGAAATAAAATCACCGCCGGTTTCGCAAACTCCGATGGCTGGAAGGATAAGGGCCCGAGGCTCAGCCATCGTCTGGAGCCGTTGATTGAAGCTCCCACAAAAAGCACCAGAGTGGAAAGGACCAGGGACAGAAGATACGCCGCCCCTGCCCATTTTTCCAGATCATGGTAATCCATTTCCGCCACCACATACATGGCAACAACGCCTAAAATGGTAGCAAAAAACTGTTTTTTAAAATAACTGGCAGGATCGGAGAACTTCACCTGCCCGTTGTATGCACTTGTGCTTAAAAGGACGGTCAGTCCGAAAACAATCAGAATGACCACCAGTATCAGGAGTGTGTGATCCATCGTACCCTTTTTCCGGTCCATGGCACCCCCTGTTTCCTGTTACAGCTGATTTACAAACTCTTTGAACTCTTTTCCGCGAACCTCATAGCTCGGGAACATATCCCAGCTCGCGCAGGCCGGTGAGAGCAGGACTGCCTCTCCGCTTACGGCATGGGACGCGCAGAACTCCACGGCTTCCTTGAGGGAATCCACGAAATATACCGGCTCAAAGCCGCATTTTTTTGCGGTCTCGGCGATCTTCTCTCTCGTTGCTCCGAGAAGAACCAGGCCTTTTACTTTTCCGTCGAAGGCATTGATCCACTCTTCATAGGAAGAACCTTTGTCGTAGCCGCCGCCGATGAGCCAGGTGGGCCGGTTCATGGCCTGAATGCCCTTGATAGCTGCATCCGGGTTGGTTCCCTTGGAATCGTTATAGTAGGCAACACCATTTTTCTCCGTCACATACTCGATCCGGTGCTCCACCGCATGGAAGCGAACCAGTGCATAGCGGATCTCCTCCAGGCTGACGCCGTAGGCCAGCGCCATGGCAACTGCCGCCATGACATTCTCGAAGTTATGAAGGCCCAGAAGGTTCAGCTCGTCGGTATCGCAGATCTTTATGGTTTCTTTGCCGTCATTGTAGAAAATCGCGCCGTTTTCGTAGTACATTCCCTGATCTAACTTACGCGCACTGGAGAAAAATATGACTTTCGTCTTCAGGGTCTCTCCGAATTTTCTTAAGACTTCGTCCTCATAGTTCAGGACGCAGGTGTCTTCCGCCGTCTGATTGGCGGTGATCAGCTCTTTCACCCTTATGTACTCTTCCATGGTATGATGGCGGTTCAGATGATCCGGCGTGATGTTCAGGATCGCGCTCACCTTCGGGTGAAAATGCTCGATAGTCTCCAGCTGGAAGCTGCTGATTTCCGCCACCGTAACGGAATCCTCATTCATCTGCTCCACAGCTTCCGTGTAGGGATTTCCGATGTTTCCTACAACGAAAACGGAGTTTCTCGCATGCTCCATGATGGCTCCCAGAAGGCTGGTGGTTGTCGTTTTTCCATTGGTTCCCGTGATGGCCAGCACGTCACCTTTTCCAAAAGCGTAGGCCAGCTCCACCTCGCCCCAGATCTTCAGTCCTTTTTCCTTAAAATGAAGGACCAGCGGAAGGTCCGTGGGAACACCGGGACTTAATACAACCAAGGAGAGTTTATCGATCTCTTTCTCCGGCAGGTTTCCGATAAAGACCTCGGCCTTTGTGCCCTCTTTCAGGCGGCTTTTCACCTCCGCCGGGTCTGTTTTTTCATTTCCGTCGTAGAGAACGGGGATGCTTCCCATGTCCTCCAGAAGTTCAGCGGCTCCAATACCGCTCTTTCCCGTGCCGAATACCAGCACGCGCTTTTCTTTCAAATCCATGACAATCATGTCCTCCTGAGTTTATCGAATAAGCAGAAGCCCTGCGATGCAGAGCAGCATGGTAACAGTGGAAAATACGGCAACGATCCTTGTCTCGGACCAGCCGCAAAGCTCAAAATGATGGTGAATAGGCGCCATCTTGAAGAAACGTTTTCCTCCGGTCTTCTTGAAATAAGTGACCTGAATGATAACGGAAAGAACCTCGATGAGGTAAATCAGACCCACCACCAGAATGATCCAGGGCATACGGAGCATATAGGCAGAACCTGCCACGAAACCGCCCAGTGCCAGAGAACCTGTGTCACCCATAAATACCTGGGCCGGATGCACATTAAAGAGCAGGAAGCCCAAAAGTGCGCCTGCCACAGCTGCGGTCACAGGCTCGATGCCGCCGCCCAGCGCCAGGGAAGCGATCGTGAAGAAAACAGCTACCACAGCTGTCACGCTGGAAGCCAGGCCGTCCAGACCGTCGGTAAAGTTGACACCGTTGTCGGTACCCAGAATCGCGAAATAGGCCAGCGGAACCGTGATCCATTTGATATCCAGCACATAGTCCGTGAAAGGAAGGACCATCGCCAGACCGCTTTCATCCTTAAAAATCAGATAAACCACAAAAACAGTGGTCACTGCCAGCTGACAGAACAGCTTCTGTTTGGGAAGAAGTCCGTCGGAACGCTTCAGCACCACTTTCAGATAGTCATCCAGAAAACCGATGATTCCAAAGCCCAGGGTCAGAAACAGAACCGGAATGATCCGGGGATAACGGCCCACAAAAAACAGGCAGGTCACCAGGACGCTGATAAGAATGATCGTTCCACCCATTGTGGGGGTTCCCGCTTTCTTCAGATGGGACTGAACGCCCTCGACTCTCTCTGTCTGTCCGACCTTGAGTCTCCGAAGGAAGGGAATGACGAAAGGACTTAACGCCACGCTGATCGCAAACGCAACGAGCAGCGGGATCATCACGGATTGAATGATTTCTGTACTTATAACCATTTTGCACCTCTTTGTTATTTAATTCTATTTGGAGCTACAGCCCAATTCTGCTTAGCTCCGAATAGTTACAGTATAATTCTTTTTTCTCCATTACGCAAGGTTTTCTTACCCCGCCTCTGTTTCCGTACTGACCGTTTCCGTTCGTTCCACTCCAAGATAAGGGAGAATATTTGCAAAAATATCCCGGATCACCGGGGCGGCCACGGTGCCTCCATAGTAGACGCCCTGGGGATTGTGGATCACACAGATTCCCAGAACCGTGGGATTTTCCGCCGGAGTAAAGCCTAAAAAAGACGAAATATAGCGATGGGCGCTTCTCGGGATCGTCTCCGAAGTGGCGGTCTTTCCGCCGATGGAATACCCCTCAATGGCCGCATTTTTCCCCGAACCGGCGCTCACCACCTCCTTTAAAATCCCCCGCACGGTTTCCGAAGTCTCCTCCGAAAGAATCCGCTCCCCCAAGGGGTATTCGAGCACTTTTAAGAGGGCTCCGTCCCGGTCCCGTACCTGGATGCCGAAATGCGGCGTAACTCTTCTGCCGCCGTTGATGAGGGAACTCACCGTGGCCGCCAGCTGCACCGGCGTCACCTGGAACGACTGGCCGAAGGAAACCGTCGCCAGCTCCACGAGCCCCATGTTTTCCTTTTTATGCATGATCGTTCCGGCCTCTCCCGGAAGGTCAATGCCCGTCTTTTTCAGGAGGCCAAACTGCTGAAAATACCGGTAATAGGCATCGATGCCCAGCCTTAAACCCACCGTGATAAAAACCGGGTTGCAGGAGTTCATGGCCCCGTGGACGAAATCCTCGCTCCCGTGACCTCCCACCTTATGACAGCGGATCCTCCGGTCCTCCACGATGCAGTAGCCAGGACAGTAAAACGAATCCGAAGGATGTACCACGCCCTCTTCCAGCCCCGCGGACATCGTGATGATCTTAAAAACCGACCCGGGCTCGTAGGTATCGTTGATGCAGCCGTTCCGCCACATCTGGTTTCTGGCATCCTGGATCTCCTGCTCCGACAGCCCCGAGGTATCCATTTCCCCGAGATCAAAGGGATGGTTAAGATCAAACTCCGGCACATTGACACAGGCGTAAATCTCCCCGTTCCGGGGATTCATCAGGAGAATCGAAACCTTTTCCGCCTGTTTCTCCTCCATGACTTTCAGGGCCGCCTGCTCCGCGTACTCCTGGATATTCCGGTCCAGGCTGATGATGAGATTCTTCCCCGGAACAGCCTCCTGCCGCGACTCACCGGCATCAGAGAGCTCCACGCCCCTGGCGTCGGTGAGGGTCAGAATCTTTCCGTTGGTTCCTTTTAAGACCTCCTCGTACTCCGCCTCCAGACCGATGATGCCTTGGTTATCGCTTCCCGTAAAGCCCAGGACCCGGGAAGCCAGCGTCCCGTATGGATAATAGCGCTTGAAATCTTCATCCACCTTCACCCCGGGCAGATTGTATTCCCGGATCTTATCTCCCGTCTCCTTCGGCACGTTGGTGCGGATGCGCTCCAGGGCGCTGACCTTTTCCACCCGTTTTCGCACCTGCTCCCCGGGAAGTTCCAGTTCCTCTGTGAGAACATGTATCACTTCCTCCTTATCTTTCAGCTGATTGTGGACCACAGAAACCGTACAGACCGGCTGATTGTCCGCCAGCACCGTGCCGTTGACATCCAGAATCCGCCCTCTGGCCGCCTTGATATCCCGTTCCCGCTCGTGAAGGTCCGTAGCCTTTTTGTGGTAATATTCTGACTGAAAAAGCATGAGATAGCCCAGACGCCCCACCAGTCCCACCAGCATGGCCGCGCAGAGGAGAAAGACCAGAAGGATCTTTTTCTTGTGAAAAATCTTCAGCGTGGACATAGAAAAACCTCCGGAAAAGCTTTCTATTATGTATAGTCGCTTTTCCGAAGGTCTATGTGTTTTTTATTCTGCCGCGAGATCTTCTCTCGTGATGCCGGCGTTGTCCGGCAGGCCTTCCTGCTGCTCCTCGTCAGTCTTTTCCGCAGGAGGATTGGAAATGTTGGGGTTGTCTGCCACCTGACTGTCGGCACTCTGGATGACGTTTCCATTCTCATCCGTTTCCGGTGTCTCGGTCTCGGTGATTCGTCCGGCCTCCGCCTCCTCCCGGGTGATGCCGTGTTCTGCCAGCTCCTCGTCGGTGTACTCCTCGGTAGCGGGAATGTTGAGATACGGCAGAATCTCCATCAGGATCTTTCGGGACATGATGTGGGGATAGCCGCCCTGGGTCTGATCCTCCACGTTGGGCTCATCCACTACGGAATAAACCACCACTTCCGGATCGTCGATGGGGGCTGCACCGATAAAGGAAACGATGTATCGTCCTGACCAGCGCTGTCCGGTTTCCGGATTGATTTTCTCCGCAGTACCTGTCTTACCTCCGATACGGTAGCCCGGAACCCAGGCTTTCTTTCCGGTTCCGTAAAGGACACCCATCTCAAGGGCTTCCTGAAGAACCTTGGAGGTTGACTCGGAAATCGGCTGGCGAAGAAGAATCGGATCGTTGGTTTTCACCACGCCACCCTGATCGTTGATGATCTGCTTCACCATATGGGGCTGATAGTAATAACCACCGTTGACTACCGCACTGAAAGCGGCAATCTCCTGGATCATCGTACTGGTAAAACCCTGACCAAAAGTATTGGTGGCCAGTTCTACCTCGTGCATGTTCTCCGTCGTATAGAGGCTTCCGATATTCTCATTGGGAAGATCGATGCCTGTCCGGCTTCCGAAGTTGAAAAGCCGCTGGTATTTACAGAATTTCTCCACACCCAGACGATAACCGATCTGCATCAGGGCATCGTTGCAGGAGTTCTGAATGGCCTCCCGTACGGTCTCCATGCCATGACCATTGATATTATCGCAGTTGATCCGGGTATCAGTGATAAACTCATAACCATCACAGTAAAACGTGTCATCCGGATTGATGGAACCGGTCTCAAGGGCCGCGGATACGGTAATCGGTTTGAAGGTAGAACCAAGCTCAAAGGCGTAGGAAACGCAGAAGTTACTCCACATATCGTTGTAAACCACTGCCTGCTCCTCTTCGCTCAAAGCATCCACCTCATCCTGATCGTACCAGGAACTCACATTGTAGGGATCGGAAAGGTCATAGCCGTGGTTCGTGGCCATGGCATAGATCTCGCCGGTCTTCGGATTCATGACGATGACCGCGATATTCTTGGCTCCGTGGCCGTTCAGCTCCTGGTTGGAGCCGTCGCTGAGTTCTTCATCCAGCTGCTTGATGTATTTCTCCACGATCTGCTGGATATTGACATCCAGCGTGGAAACCAGACTGTAACCGTTCTCCGGCTCAATGACGGTCCGCTGCAACTCGGAATCCTCGTTGAGGTAGCCGAACTCCCGGCCGTTCACGCCATTGAGAACATCGGTATAGTAGGATTCCAGCCCCACAATACCGTCGCTTAAGTCATTGGAGAAGCCCACCACGGTACTGGCCAGAGATTTCATCGGATATTCCCGGACATAACTCTCTTCAAACCAGATGCCCTTGACATTATTTCTCTGGTTGATCTCCTCTTTCGTGAGATTCTCATCCGAGGTGGAAATGGAAGCCTCATAGGCGTCCTTCTCTTCCTGGGTGACTTTTTTCTTCAGAACCTGGTACTGGCTGTTCTTTGTGTCCTCCGCTGTGATAAGGCTTCGTAGCTTCACCGCATCGAGGCCGAAGGAGGAGGCCAGAGCCTGTACCGTCGGCTCCAGATAGGCTTCTTTCTCGTTGACCGCCTTGCAATCCAGGATCACGGTGTAAACCTTTTCGCTCCGGGCCAGAACATTGCCGTTCCGGTCCTGGATCTCGCCCCGCCGGTAAGGAATCGTCCGGCTGTCGTACTCCTTCTGGGAGAGCACCTGCTTGGCATATTTATCGCCGCTCTTGATGTTGATATAGGCAATTTTTAAATTTAATATCACTAAAACCAACAAAACAAATGCAAAAACGCCCAGGAGCTTTTTTTGCATTTGTTTATCAAATTTCTGCTTTCTTCTTCTTTTTTTCAATCAAACCACCTGTGTACTATTCCTTCGGTACTTCCTCGTACTGACGGACATAGTCTTTGTCCTGCTTTTCATAAGTAACGATCTGATCCTGATTGGCATATACCATACCCAGCTCATTGATCGCAATGTCACGGATCTTATCCAGGTCCACAGAAGAAACGGCCTTGGAATAAGCCGCATCGTTGGACAGCTTCAGATCGCTGTAGGAACTCTCCATGCGGGAAATCTGTTTTCTGGATTCCGTCACCTGAGCCTGCAACTTCAGATAATTGACACAGATAAACAGACAGGCTACGGCTACGATACTTAAGAAGGTCACATATCCCTTATTCATCTGAAAAGCTCTTGCTCTGGCCCTGCGTCTGGCGACGGCCTTCTGCCGGGTCTTCGGACGACTCTGGCTGGTCTTGCGCTTCGGTGTCTGCTGTCTCTTCTCAGGTGCATGATGCCGCCCGGGCATCTCCTCCGGCACTGCCTGCTCATACTGTGAAAGTTTTCTCACGGCGGTACCTTCGATATAAGCTCCGCTGTTCAATTTTTTGCGAGTGTTCATCTGGCTCCCCATGATAACTCCCCTTTCACCCGGTCATTACCTCCGCTGGCTCAGAGAATGATCTTCCGTTCAAAAACTCTGAGCTTGGAACTCTTGGAACGTTTGTTTTCCAGAAGCTCCTCCTCACTCGGAACAATCGGTTTTCTAGTTATAACTTTTCCCTTTGATTTCCGTCCGCAGACGCAGACAGGAAACTCTTTGGGACAGATACAAGGATCTTCGTTTTCTTTAAAAATATTCTTAACGATCCGGTCCTCCAGAGAGTGGAAGGTGATCACTGCAATCCTGCCTCCGTCATCCAGAAGATCGATCATATCTCCAAGGGAATCTTTCAGCACATCCAGTTCCCTGTTCAGTTCGATCCGAATCGCCTGAAAGGTTCTTTTGGCCGGGTGTCCGCCTACGGCACGGACTTTCATCGGAATCGCCGCTTTTATCACTTGAATTAACTCCCCAGTTGTTTCCAATGGTTTTTCACTTCTCGCGCTGACGATGTGCTTCGCGATATTCTTCGCAAATTTGTCCTCTCCGTAATCACGGATGATCCGATACAGGTCACTCTCGCTGTAGCCATTGACGATATCTCTGGCCGTCATTTCCTGTCTCTGATCCATCCGCATATCCAGTGGGGCATCCTCCCGGTAAGTGAAACCGCGTTCCGCGTTATCCAGCTGATAGGATGAGACCCCCAGGTCCAAAAGAATTCCGTCCACTGCTGTAATGTGTAATTTTGTCAGTTCTGCCTTCATGTTGCAGTAATTGCTGCGAATGATGGTCACTTTATCCTTAAACTCCCCTAAGCGCGCCCGTGCAGCTTCTATGGCAGCTTCGTCCTGGTCGATCCCGATGAGCCGGCCTTTGTCCGAAAGCCTGCGGCAGATCTCGTATGAATGACCGCCGCCGCCCAGTGTACCATCAACGTAGATACCGTCCGGTCGGATGTTCAGTGACTCCATGCACTCACTGAGCAGTACAGATTGATGTTTAAATTCCATATTGTCCTCCCCTGACTATATGCCAAAACCTAAATCTGTCATCTGTTCGGCGATCTCGTCCATTGCCACATCGTCCAGGGAATTGTTTTCATTCCACTTTTCTTTGCTCCAGATCTCGATTCTGTTCAGCATACCGGTCAGCACTACATCTTTTTCCAGACCTGCAAATTCTCTTAACGTCGCCGGTAAGAGGATTCTCCCCTGCTTGTCCAGTTCACAGGGCGTCGCACCCGCCACAAAAAAGCGTGCAAACTGCCTGGCGTTCTTATTGGTAAGTGGTAATGATTTCAGTTTGATCTCAAAGGCCTTCCATTCCTCATCAGAGAACACAAACAAGCAGCCGTCCAGTCCCTTCGTGACAACGAATGTCTCTCCGAGTTCCTCGCGGAACTTGGAAGGGATGATCAGCCTGCCCTTGGTATCAATCGTATGACTGTATTCTCCCATGAACATGGTGGCCACCTACTTTCTAACGACACAGATTACGTCCACATCTGCGCCCTGTGGAAAAACGCTATCCTGTGAGCCACATGCCACACTTTCCAACCACTTTCCTCCACTTTCTACCACTTATGGGTTAATAATAGCTCATTTCTCCCTAAAAAGCAATGGGAAATTCGGATTATTTTTGTCTTTTCCTCAATACTGCCGTACGGGATTTTATATTGAATATAAAATATCCCCCCATTTTTGTGGGGGGATATTTACGGTTTCTTCTCTTTTCAGGCACTCTGCCGGTCCAGATATTCCTCGACCAACCGGTCCAGTACGAGACTCTGGCGGTAAGTCGCCTCCAGATCGTCGCCCAGGGCCAGGCGGTTTAGTTTTTCTCTTTCTTCCTCAATGCGTTCCTTTAATGTTTCCATCTGATTCATAGCGTCTGTTTTCTCCTTTCGGTGTATCTCCTCTTCTTCTCAAAAGCACGATTAAAAGTATAGAAATGACAACCATCACACCGGCCAGCAGCTGTGATACGGGCCAGTGTACCACGGGAAGCAGAAGCTGATCGGTACGGAGTCCTTCAATCCAGGCTCTGCCGAGGCCATAACCTCCCAGATAACACAAGAACACTTCGCCATTAAATTTCCGGCGCTTTATCTTATAAAGTAAAAAAATGAGTACGCCTACATTCCACAGAGATTCGTAAAGGAACGTGGGATGCACCTGGATGAACTGCACTCCTCCGATGACCTGAAGGTGCGCCATCATCTGATCCGTCACCTCGCCGGAACGGACAGCGTCCAGCGGGAGCTGCATAGCCAGGAGATTATCGGTATAGCCTCCGAAGGCCTCCCGGTTGAAAAAATTCCCCCAGCGGCCGATGATCTGGCCGAGAACGATGCCGCAGCTCGCGGTATCTCCCAGAAGTCCGAAGGGAATCTTCTTTTTCCGGTTGAAATAGACCATCGTGAGGATCGCTCCGATGACGCCTCCGTAGATCGCCAGCCCTCCCCCCCGGGTGTTCAGGATGCTTAAGAGATCATCCTTATACTGATCCCAGGAGAAGATCACATAGTAGAGCCGGGCGCAGATGACAGAAACAATGATACCGGCAATCGCCATATCAAAATAGTCATCCGGGTTCTGGCCTGTGATCTTCGCCACATGGAGCGCCAGAAAAATCCCGGCCAGCATGGCGACGGCAATGGTCACGCCGTAATAAGCGATCTCAATGCCGAAGACGGAAAAGCTCTTTCCCACATGATCGAGGTAGATGCCCAGGTGTGGAAAATTGATCGCTTCACTCATAAAAGGCTTCCTTTCATCAAACGTTGAAGCGGAATAGAATGACGTCTCCGTCCTGCACTACATAATCCTTTCCTTCCAGGCGAACCAGACCTTTTTCCTTGGCTGCCGCATAGGTCTTGGAATCCAGAAGCTCCTGATAATTGATGACCTCGGCACGAATGAATCCTCTCTCGAAATCGGAGTGAATCTTTCCTGCTGCCTGAGGTGCCTTGGTACCCTTCGTAATGGTCCAGGCTCTGGTTTCCTTCTCGCCTGCGGTGAGATAACTTAAAAGTCCAAGAAGGCTGTAGCTTGCGCGGATCAGTTTTTCGAGGCCGGACTCGGAAAGCCCCAAGTCCTCCAGGAACATGGACTTCTCATCGTCGTCCAACTCGGAAATCTCTTCCTCGATCTTGGCGCAAATCACGAAGACCTCGCTGCCAGATTTCTTCGCATACTCCCGAACCTCCTGAACGTACGGATTTTTCGCTCCGTCGTCTGCCAGATCATCCTCAGCCACGTTAGCGGCGAAAATCACTGGTTTGGCGGTCAGAAGGTTGTATGTGGGAATCCAGGCCAGCTCGTCCTCATCTTCGGTCTCGTAGGAGATAGCCAGGTTGCCATCCTCGAGATGAGCCTTCAGCTTGTTCAGAAGCTCCAGCTCCTTGGCAAGGGTCTTGTCATTTCTCGCTCCTCTGGTAGTCTTTGCAATTCTTCTCTCCAATATTTCAAGATCGGAGAAAATCAGCTCCAGATTGATCGTCTCGATGTCACGGACCGGATCAACGCTGCCGTCCACATGGATGACGTTGGGATCCTCAAAGCAGCGCACCACATGAACGATGGCGTCCACCTCACGGATGTTGGCCAGGAACTGGTTTCCCAGGCCTTCTCCTTTGGATGCACCCTTTACGAGACCGGCGATATCCACAAACTCAATGACGGCCGGCGTTACCTTCTCGGAATTGTAGAGGTCAGCCAGGAGCTTCAGTCTTTTATCCGGTACTGCCACAACGCCCACGTTCGGGTCGATGGTACAGAAGGGATAGTTGGCTGACTCCGCTCCTGCCTTGGTGAGAGAGTTAAAGAGAGTACTTTTTCCTACATTCGGTAATCCGACGATTCCTAACTTCATCTATTAAAACTTCCTTTCTTATTCTTATCTTTTGTTTTATGATTCAGGGCAAACACTTCTATACAAGTTTCCTGCTCATGAGACAGTTTAGCACAGGAACTGACAGAAATGCAAGCGCTTTGCGGGAGAAGTCTTCGACAGGATTCGTCAATCCTTCGATTCCATGACAAGAAGCATTCCCGACGAAAAGGAAATCTCCCCATTTTCCGCTGTTATCTCGTTGCTGACGCCGATGGGATTCTCCGGAGTCATGTCGTATTCTGTCAACGGATAAAAGAAACCCCGGAGGGTCAGGCCTGTCACCTGTCCGCCGAAGGCGAACAAAGAGACGTACTTGCCGTACTGTTCCGTTTTTCTGATCTTCATCGGCTGATCCGTGAGGCGGATCCGGTTGTGCTCATCGAGGAGAATACATTCCTTTCCCTGCTCGAGGGCCATGGCCAGAAGCTTGATATTTGCCACCACATGATCCAGTCGGGTGCCGGTGCCGCCAAGGATAAAAATCCGCTCTGCACCAAGCTCAATTGCAAGGTTCATCGCAATCTCTGTGTCCGTCAGATCCTTCACCGGATTGAATTTCCGGATCGGAATCTCCGGAAACCGCCTGAAATACTCCAGGGCGTCCCCGGAAGCCGAGTCGAAATCTCCCACGATATGGGTGGGGCGGATTCCTTTGTCCCTTAAAAAGCAGATCCCTCTGTCCGCTCCAATGAGGATCTCCGGCTCTTCTTTTCTCAAAAAAGCAAGGGCAAAGTCCGGATTCAGACTGCCCCCGCTGATAATAACGGCTGTTTTCATTTCTTTTCCTCGTAAGCCCTCATGGCTTCCAAAAATGCCCGGACATTGGCCGCCGCATCCCCTTTGAAGACGCTGCTGCCCGCCACGATGACATTGGCTCCCGCATCCAGGATCTCAGAGAGATTCTTTAAATTGATGCCGCCATCCACCTCAATATCCGTATCTTTTCCAGCTGCCGTCAGTTTTTCCCGAAGATCACGGATTTTTCCCGTCACCGCCGGAATGTAGGGCTGCCCGCCGAAGCCCGGGTTTACGGACATGAGGAGAATCATATCCGCCTCGTCGAGGACATAGTCCAGAACGGAAAGCGGGGTAGCGGGATTCAAAGCCACGCCGGCCTTTTTCCCAAGGGAACGGATATGTTGGAGGGTCCGGTGAAGATGGGTGCAGGCCTCTGCATGTACCGTGATGATATCGGCACCGCAGTCTGCGAACTCTGCGACGTAACGATCCGGCTCCTCCACCATCAGGTGAACGTCCAGAACCTTGTCTGTCATTTTCCGGAAAGCCCGGACCACGGGCATTCCGAAATTGATGCTCGGGACGAAGTTTCCGTCCATGATATCCACATGAATATAGGGAGTTCCCGCCTCGTCAATGGTGCGAATCTCCTCTCCCAGTCTGCTGTAATCGGAAGCCAGCATTGATGGTGATAAAAAGTACATCTCAGTATTTCCTCCTGTCCTTTAACTCTTCCAGCATTTCCAGATAGCTCTGATACCGTCTCTCACTGATCTTTCCCTCCGCAAGCGCTTCCTTAATGCCGCAGTCAGGCTCCTTGTCGTGAAGGCAGCCCTGGAAGCGGCAGAAGGGCTCAAAAGGAGTGAAATCTGGAAAATAATTCTGCAAGTCTTCTTTTTCCATCTCAGGAAGCATCAGGGAACTGAACCCCGGCGTATCCATAAGATAAGTGTCCTCTTCCACATAGAAAAGCTCGGAATGGCGGGTGGTATGTTTTCCGCGGTCGATCTTCCTGCTGATCTCCCCGGTCTCCATGGAGGCCTGGGGGCAGATCCGGTTGATGAGGGTGGATTTTCCCACGCCGGAGGGCCCGGCCACAGTCGTGGTCTTTCCTTTCAGGATCTCATGGACTGCTTCCATGCCTTTTTCCTGGCCGGCACTGACGAAAAGCACCTGGCTTTCACAGCCCGCGTAGATCCTTTGAAGCTCTTCCAGCTCTTCCTTTGTGGAAAGATCTTCCTTATTAAAACAGATCACGGTCTTCACCTTCTGGTATTCCATCATGACCAGAAAATGATCCAGAAGGTTGAAGTTGGGCTTCGGCCGGTTCACGGCGAAGATCACCAACGCCTGATCCACGTTGGCCACGGCCGGGCGGATCAGGGTATTTTTCCTGGGAAGGATCTCCATGAGATTTCCTGTCTTCTCTTTCTCATCCAGGATCTCAATGCCCACATCATCCCCCACCAGGGGCTTGATGCCGTTTTTCCGGAAGATTCCCTTAGCACGGCACTCGTAAATCACATTGTCACGGGTGTGCACATAGTAGAAGCCTCCGATTCCCTTGATAATCTTTCCTTTTTGCATAAAGTCTTCCTTAATATCATTAAATATAAGGATTGTTCCGTGCTTCGCACTCTCACAATCCTTCCCGGCATTCGCATATCGCGGAGCGTCCACCCCGCTTTTATGCTCATCCCGGGGCGTGTCCCAAGATCATATATACGCTTTTGTGCAAGCACAAGCGTATATATGACTTTGGTTCACTATTTAAAGGGCACGTTATTGTAGTCGTACTGATACTTCACCTCACCGGAACCCGGGTCCAGGATGTAGACGGTGATGGTTCCGCTGCTGTTGGACTCGCTGCTCCATTTCACGGAGTAGGGGAAGGTGATGACCTCGCCGTTCACCAGAGTCGTGGAACGGCCGTCCTGGGTGATGACCAGCTGTACGGGCTCACCCGCATAGACATCCGGAGCCTGGAGGCTCACGTTACAGGAGTACTCTGCGGTTGTGTTTCCTGCCTCTGTGGCGGCCTCGGAGGACGTGGTATTCGTCGTTCCGGAGCTGGTTCCGTTTCCGGATTCTGCCGGATCTCCGGCTCCCACGCTGACGGTCAGGGTGACGGTACTTCCCGCTGCCGGGGTTTCGTCGATCGGATTCTGACTGATAACTGTTCCTGCCGGGATATCAGCGCTGACCTGCTCGGTGATCTGTACCACATAACCGGCAGCCTCAAGGCCTGACTGGGCGTCGATGACACTCTGGCCAGTGTAGTTTTTAAGCGTCTGCGTGGTGGCGGAACTGGTATCTCCGTCCGCAGGCTGGCTCACCCAGAGTTCAATCGTATCTCCGGCTTTTACCGTACTTCCTGCCTCGGGGTTCGCGTAAATGACATGATTGCCTTCCACGTTGGGGTTCGTCGTATATTTCACATTGTATTTGATGCCAACCTTGTCGCAGGCACTCTGTACGTCGCTTAAGAGAAGACCTGCCACCTCAGGAACGGTGACATCGGTCACACCGCTGCTCACCACATAGTAAACCGTGGTATTTTTCTCCACAGAGGTTCCTTCTGTCGGGGTCTGGGAGATGATCTGGCCTGCCGCATAATCTGCAGAGGGCTGCTCACCGCTCTTCACGCCGCCGATGCTTAAGGCATTCAATGCCTCCAGAGCCTCTTTTTCAGTTTTTCCGGTCAGGGACGGTACGGTGGCAGGAGTGTTTGCCTCCTCCGTTACCTGCTGCAGGTTGTCGCTCTCAGTCTCGCTGCCTGTCTCGGTTTCCGTGGAGACCTCCGTCGTAGCCTGGTTGAGTTTCGTCTTGTTTCCCTTGAAGTTGAAAAGACCTGCCGCATTTCCCACCAGCGCCAGGAAAATGCAGAGGATAATCAGACCGATGATGATGCTTCCGATGGTCATAAATTTTTCCAGCTTCGGGCTGATGCCATCCTCATCCTCGTCCTCATCGGGATCGAAATAATTCTCCTGATAAGGATTTCTCTGGGGCGGGTAGGCGCTTCCCTGACCTGCCGGACGGCCGCCCTGGGGCGGATAAGCGTTTCCGTAGCCGCCGCCATAACCGGGATTTCCATTTCCCGGAGCTCCTGCCGTGGCCTTATGTACCGGCGGTATGTTAGGCACGCTGTTTCTCTGTGGACTGACCGGTGTCTCGCCGTAGCTCTGCTTGATCTTGTTCAGCTCATCTCCGGAGATCACCACGGTACGGGCGTTGTTATTAATCGTAGCCAGCTGGACAAAATCTCCCTCGGGGTTTACCAGGGATTCCTTGAGGTCCCGGATCAGCTCCGCCATATCGTTATAACGGCGGTCGGGACTCTTCTGGGTACATTTGTAAATGATCTGCACCGTGCTCTTTGGTAGATCCGGCACATATTTTCTCGGGGAGGGAAGCTCCTCCTGAAGATGTTTGATGGCAATCGCCACAGTGCTGTCCCCGTCAAAAGGCACGGTTCCTGTCAGCATCTCGTAAAGCGTGATGCCCAGGGAATAGATATCACTCTTATAGTCACTGTATCCGCCTCTGGCCTGCTCCGGTGAGCTGTAATGGACAGAACCCATGACGCTGGAATTGATCGTGTTGGAGCTGGCTGCTCTCGCGATTCCAAAGTCTGTGACTTTTACTTTTCCATCTGTGGAAATGATGATATTCTGAGGCTTCACATCCCGGTGAACGATGCCGTTCCGGTGGGCCGCCTCGAGCCCCATGGAGACCTGGATCGCGATGCTGGTGGCCTCGCGGACTGCAAGCCGTCCCTTCTTGTCAATGTATTCCTTCAGGGTGATGCCTTCCACCAGCTCCATGACAATGTAGCTGATGCCGTGATCCTCCCCGACATCGTACACATTGACGATGTTGGGATGGGCGAGTCCTGCCGCCGACTGGGCTTCCACCCGGAATTTGGAGATAAAAGCCTTATCTTCCCGGAACTCCTGCTTCAGCACCTTCACCGCCACAAAACGGTTCAGCTTGTGGTCTTTTGCCTTATAGACATCAGCCATTCCGCCGGAACCGATCCGTCCGATGATCTCATATCGTTCCTGTATAAACATTCCTTCTTTTAACATTCTTTCACCTCACCTGATAGTGGCTCCACCAGCACTACGGAGATGTTGTCTTTTCCTCCGTTCTGGTTTGCCGCTGTAATGAGTTTCCTGGCTCTTTCTTCCACATCTCCCCCACTTTTTACGATCGCGCAGATCTCGCTGTCCTCCAGCATATTGCTGAGGCCGTCGGAACAGAGCAGTATTTTATCGCCTTTCCGTACCCGCAGATCAAAGAAATCGATGTTGACTTCCCTTTCCACGCCCACGGCTCTTGTGATCACATTTTTGTTGGGATGTTTTCTCGCTTCCTCTTTCTTAAGCTTGCCGCTTCGTACCATCTCCTCCACCAGGGAATGATCCTTGGTGATCTGACGGATGTCGTCGCGGATCAGATAGAGACGGCTGTCTCCCACATTGGCCACATAGAGATAACGGCCTTCGATGACAGCCACTACCACGGTGGTCCCCATGCCAGCCAGATTTTCATCCTCCCGGGATTTCTCGTATACCCGGCGGTTGGCTTCCTCCACTGCAGTACGGATGATCTTGATGGGATTGGTCTCGCGGCTCTTGCGGACGCTCTCAATCAGTGTCCCTACCGTATCTCTCGACGCGGTGTCACCGGCTCTGTGGCCTCCCATTCCATCTGCAACCACAAAGAGGTTCGGAAGATTACCCACCGGTGTCTCAGAGGCGAACACAAAATCCTGATTCATGGACCTGTTCTGGCCTACATCAGTGATGCAAAACGCCTTCATATTTCTTCCTCTCCTTTGTTCTTCTCCATATAACTTCTTCGAAGCTGTCCACAGGCCCCATTAATATCCCGGCCCATTTCCCTTCTTATAGTAACATTTATTCCGTATTTTTCAAGTTTATTTTTGAATGCCTGGGTCACAGCGCTGGTCGGCTGAACAAAATCCCGCTCCTTGATGGGGTTTACCGGAATCAGGTTTACATGGCCGTTCAGCCCTTTCAAAAGCCCGGCCAGTTCCCTGGCATCTTCGGTGTGATCGTTGACGCCGCCCACAAGACTGTACTCAAATGTCAGTCTCCGTCCGGTTTTATCATGATAATACCGGCAGGCGTCCATGACCTCGGAAAGCTCATACTGCTTCGCAATAGGCATAAGTTTTTCCCTTTTCTCCTGGCTCGACGCGTGAAGAGAGAGCGCCAGCGTGATCTGAAGCTCCTCGTCGGCCAGCCGCCGGATGTTCGGTACAATGCCGCAGGTGGAAAGGGTGACGTTTCTCTGGCTGATATGTAGGCCGTTCTCGTCGGTAAGCAGCTCGATGAATTTCCGCACGTTGTCGTAATTGTCCAGCGGCTCTCCCGTTCCCATCAGAACCAGGTTGGAAACCCGCTCGCCGGAGATCTTCTGGATCTCATAGACCTCCTCCAGCATCTCCGATGCGGTCAGATCCCGCTTCTTTCCCCCGATCGTGGAGGCGCAGAAGCGGCAGCCCATACGACAGCCCACCTGGGAAGAAATGCACACGGAATTTCCATGGTGATATTTCATGAGAACGCTCTCGATCACGTTCCCGTCTTTCAGCTCAAAAAGATATTTCTGCGTGCCGTCGATCTCGGAAGTCAGGATCTCCACTGGCTTTAAGACTGTGTACTCCGTCTCCCCGGCCAGCTTTTCTCTTAAGCCTTTGGAAAGATTTGTCATCTCGTCAAAGCTTCCCGCGAGCTTCTGGTGCATCCACTGATAGAGCTGGCCGGCCCGGAAGGGCTTTTCCCCCCGTTCCTTGAACCAGGCCTTCAGTTCTTCCAGATTCAGCGATCTGATATCTGTTTTTTCCATCATTCTGATACCCTCTTTAATCTGGCCAGGAAAAAGCCGTCGCTCTCATGAATGCCCGGCAGGAGCTGTAGGTAGCCCGCCCGGGTGGTTTTTCCCTGTAATTCCTCTGGAAGGTAGGGATCGATGCTTTCCAGCTTGAAGGGATAATTATCCAGGAACCATTTGAGGTTGTACTGGTTCTCCTCCGCTCCGATCGTGCAGGTGCTGTAGACAAGCGTGCCTCCCACCTTCACATATTTCCAGACCGTATCCAGGATCTGGCGCTGGAGTTTCACGATATCTTCCTGTTTTTTCTCTGTCATTTTATAACGGATATCCGGCTTTCTGCCGATGACGCCAAGACCGGAGCAGGGAACGTCCGCCAGAAGGATATCTGCCTTCTCCTCGGAAGCCGGTAAGAATACCGTGGCATCCGCCACAACGGCGTTCATATTGATGAGAGCCGTCCGCTCGATGTTGTCCTGCATGAGTTTTACTTTGGACTCGGTAATATCCCGGGCCTCCACGAAACCGCTGCCCTCCAGCTTGTCCGCCAGATGAAGGGATTTTCCTCCGGGAGCGGCGCAGACGTCGATGCAGTAATCTCCCCATTTGGGAGCCGCCACCTCCGCCACCAGCATGGAGCTCACATCCTGTACCTGTATCCAGCCATTCCGGAAAGCATCCAGCGCTTTGAGGTAATTATAATCGAAAAGATTCAGTGCATAATCAAGGTACGGATGCTCCGTCACGGTAACGCCCTGGTTCCTCAGACTCTCCATGATATCCTTCTTGGAAGCCTTGTTGAGGTTGCAGCGCACCGTGGTCACATGATCTTTATGGATGCCCTTGCAGATGGTCTCCACGGTCTCAAAATCATAGAGGCGGAGCCAGCGGTTGAGAATCCATTCCGGCATGGAATAGGTGACGGAAAGATAGGGCACCGGCATCTCCTTCGGATCCGGATATTTTACCTTGTCCAGATTTCTTGCCACACTTCTTAAGACACCGTTCACGAAACCTTTCAGATTGAAAAAGCCCTTTCTCTGGGCCAGCTTCACGCCCTCGTTGCAGACGGCGGAATCCGGTACTGAATCCATATATTTCAGCTGATAAACCGACATCCGTAAAATATTGCGGATAGCAGGCTTCATACGGGAAACCTTCACGCTGGAAAACTGGGAGATGATATAGTCCATCTCGATGAGGTTTTCCAGGGTTCCTTCTGCCACTCTCGTGATGAAGGAGCGGTCTCTTTTTTCCAGATACTGGTATTTTTCCAGCACTTCGCGAAGAACGATATGGCTGTATTTGTCCTCCTCCAGAACCTCGTTCAGAACGGCGAGGACAATCTCTCTTGTATTGATCACATCAGTCACGGTCTCTTCTTCCTCCTGCCAGAATAATCAGTCTTAAAAGCTGTAAAACAGAAGCTGCCAGGCTTGCCACATAGGTCATGGCTGCTGCCCGCAGCACTTTTTTCGCCCCGTCGATCTCGGTGGAACCCAGCATGCCGGTGCTCTCCAGCACTTTGATGGCTCTCGCGGAAGCGTTGAACTCCACGGGAAGCGTCACCAGCTGGAAAAGGACAGCCAGGGTGAAAAGCACGATGCCGGCCATCACCAGCGGGCGAAGGGACATGATAAGGCCCAGAATAAATACCGGCCAGGCAGCCGTGGACCCAAAGTTTGCCAGCGGCACCAGCGTACTCCGGAGCACCAGCGGACCATACTGCTTCTGGTCCTGGATCGCATGGCCGCACTCATGAGCTGCCACGCAGACGGCAGCCACAGACCTTGAAGCATAGGTGCTGTCCGACAATCGCAGGACCTTGCTTCTCGGATCGTAATGGTCCGTCAGTTTTCCGGAAATGTGCTCGATGGACACATTATAAAGGCCGCAGCTGTCCAGCACTTTTCTCGCGGCCTCAGCCCCGGAAAGATTGGACATGCAGCGCACTTTAGAATATTTGTTGAAGGTACTGTTTACCACGCTGGAAGCCCAGAGCGACAACAGAAGTCCAATGACTACAAGGAAATACGTCGGATCAAAGTAAAAACCGTAACCGCCGTATCGATAAGCTGCTAACAGCATAAATTGGTTCCCTCCTCAATCGTGTAGCCGCGAAGAAAAGCTGCAGTGTCCATGCGTTTCTTTCCTTCCAGCTGAAGCTCGGTAATCTTTAATGCGTCTTTTCCGGTCTGGACGAGAAGTTCTCCTTTCCCTCCGGGAAGGACGGTGCCGGGAGCCTTTGTCTCATCTCCGGCCACTACCTCTGCCCGCCAGATTTTTAAAGTCTTGTCGTGAACATGGGTGTAGGCGCTGGGCCAGGGGTTTAAGCCCCGGATCAGCCGCTCGATGGAGACGGCATCCTTATTCCAGTCGATGGCTCCCATCTCCTTCGTGAGCATTTTCGCATAGGCCGTGGGGCTCTCGCCCTGTTTTTCCGGCGTTACCGTACCTTTTTCCAGGGCGGTAAGAGTCGCCAGAAGTAGTTCTGCCCCGGCGGCACTCAGTTTGTCGAAAAGGCTGCCTCCGGTCTCCTCTTTTTCCAGGGGAATAACTTTCTTAAGAAGCATATCTCCGGTGTCCAGGCCCTCATCCATCTGCATCGTCGTGATGCCGGACTCTTTTTCTCCGTCGATGACGGCCCACTGGATCGGCGCTGCTCCGCGGTATTTCGGAAGCAGGGAGCCGTGGACGTTGATGCAGCCGTACTTTGTCAGGTCCAGAATGGTCTTCGGGATGATCTGGCCAAAAGCCACCACCACGATGACATCGGCATTTAATTTACTTAATTCTTCTACCACTTCCGGCTCCCGCACCTTTTTCGGCTGAAGCACCGGAATGTTTTCCCGGAGAGCCACCTCTTTGACCGGCGTGGGCTGCATGGCCTTGCCTCTCCCTTTTGGTTTATCAGGCTGTGTAACGACAGCCACCACTTCATGCTCGGATTTCACGAGGGCTTCCAGAGTCCCTACCGCAAAGTCCGGCGTTCCCATAAAAATGACTCTCACTCCAGTTCCTCCTCTTCTTCCTCGATGGGCTCCACATCCATGAGTTCTCCTTCCACTTTGGAAACGTACATCAGACCGTCCAGATGGTCGCACTCGTGGCAGATTGCTCTTGCCAGAAGGCCGTCACCCTCCAGAACGAACTCTTCCATGTTTTCATCCAGGGCTTTCACCTTCACATGATCCGGACGGGTCACAATACCGGCTTTTCCCGGGAGGCTTAAACAGCCCTCCTGCCCGGTCTGGGAACCGGAGGTCTCGAGGATTTCCGGATTGATGAGCACATAGGGATCTTCCCCTGTAGTGTCGATGACCACGATCCGTTTCAGGATACCCACCTGGTTTGCTGCCAGACCTACGCCGCAGCCGTCGTACATCGTATCAAACATATCGTCGATGAGCTGCCGGGTCCGCGGGGTCATCTTTTTCACCGGTTTGCAGATCTTATCCAGCACTTCGTCACCCATAATTCTTATATTTCTGATTGCCATTTTCTTAATCCTCCTTATTAAGCTCTTTCGTATTGTATGTGAATCTTCTGATAGCCTTCATTCATTTCAATATATTGTTCCACTTTTTCTTTCACCATAGTCAGCCGGTTTTCGTTTGGATGACGGACGTAGAGCACCTTCCGGTAGACGTCCTGAATCCGGGCGATGGTCTCATCCCCGGGGCCGATAACCTGGATTCCGGTCTTGCTTTCCAGGAGATCCAGAAATTTCTTCAGATACTCCATCGCCATGGAAAGGTAGGCCTCATCTTCTGAGGAAGCGTGGATCGCCAGCATGCCTCCCGCCGGCGGATAGCCTCCGATCGCCCGAAAAGCGATCTCCTGGCGGTAAAAGGCTTCGTAATCCTGCTCTGACGCGGCCTGGATGCTGTAGTGCTCCGGGTCGTAGGTCTGGATCACAACTCTGCCGGGCAAATCGCCCCGGCCCGCTCTTCCCGCGGCCTGGGTCAGAAGCTGGAAGGTCCGCTCCGCCGCCCGGAAATCGCTGGCGTGAAGGGAAAGGTCCGCCGCCAGAATCCCCACCAGGGTCACATTTGGAAAATCATGGCCTTTGACGATCATCTGGGTCCCGATGAGAATGTCCGCCTCGCCGTTTGCAAAGGCGGAAAGAATTTTCTCGTGGCCGTCCTTTTCCCGGGTCGTGTCAAGATCCATCCGAAGAATCCTGGCCTCCGGAAATTCCCTTGCCACCACCGTCTCCACCTGTTGGGTCCCAATGCCGAAATCCCGCAGAAAAGGACTTCCGCAGGAGGGACAGGTCTTCGGGACCGTCGTCTCGTAGCCGCAGTAGTGACAGATGAGCCGCCCGCCCCGGTGAAGGGAGAGGGACACATCGCAGTGGGGGCACTCGATAACCTGGCCGCAGGAACGGCAAGACAGGAAGCCCGCATAGCCTCTCCGGTTCAGGAAAAGCATCATCTGATGGCCGGCGGCCAGGCACTGGGCCATCTCATCTTTCAGGGTATTGCTCAGAACGGAGCGGTTCCCTTTTTTCAGCTCTTCCCGAAGATCAACGATGGAAACCTCGGGGAGGGCGGCCGTTTTCACCCGCTTCCGGATCGTGAAGAGGCGGTACTCTCCTTTTTCCGCCTTATAATAGGCATCCACGGAAGGCGTGGCCGTTCCGAAAACCACATGGGCCCCTTCCAGCTCGCCACGCTTCACCGCGGTCTCCCGGGTCAGATAGCGGGGCACCGTCTCACTCTGGTAAGAGGTCTCGTGCTCCTCATCCTGAATGATAATCCCCAAATTTGGAAAAGGAGTAAAAAGAGCCGACCGGGGGCCGATCATCACGTCAATGAGGCCTTTTCTCGCCCGCTCGTACTGATCGAAACGTTCTCCCGGGGAAAGCCGGGAATTCATAACAGAAATCCGCTCCCCAAAACGCCGGTAAAAACGCATGACCGTCTGATAGGTCAGGGCGATCTCCGGAATCAGAACGATGGCCTGTTTTCCTTCTTTCAGGACTCCGGCGATGAGCTCCATATAGATCTCCGTCTTGCCGCAGCCCGTGACGCCGTGGATCAGGCAGGGGCGGGGCGTTTCTTTTTCCCACTCCTCGCGGATTCCCTCCACCACATGCTGCTGCTCCGGGTTGAGCGTCACGGCCTGTTGTCTCGACGCCTTGACATGGACGGGATTTCGATAAACCGTGTCCACCTGAATCTTCAAAAGCTCCATGTTTTCCAGGCTACGGATCACCGCGGGCGGAATATTGAGCTTCGTCGTCACCAGCTCCCAGGGAAGGCTTCCCTCCTCCAAAAGGGCATTGAGGAGCCGGTAGCGGGCGGTCTGATGTTTCTTTTCAAAAAAGGCAAGGCGCTCCCCGGCCTCTTCCTCAGATACCGCCAGCAGTACCTGCTTTTTCTCTTTTGGTTTTTCCTTTTTTCGTACCGGAATTACGGTTTTCAGAGCCTGGATCATCGTGGCGCCGTAGTAATCCCGTATCCAGGCCGCCAGAGCGATAAGCCGGGACTCCACGCCCACGCCGTCGGTGGAGAGGGCATGAATGGACTTGATACGCTCCGGAGCGATCTCCGCCCGGTCCGTGGTTCCAATCACATAGCCCTTGATGAGGCGGTCGCCCCGGCCGAAGGGAATCTCGACCACCATTCCAGGAAGAAGTTTCCCCTCAAGTTCTTCGGGAATCCGGTACTGAAAGGGTTTATCCAGCTTTTCGTGGGAAATATCCACGATGATATTGGCATAAGTCAACGTAAGTTCTCTTCCTCCAGGATCTCCTGAATCAGTTCTCTTTCATCCATGTGATACTTTTTGCCCTCGATCTCCTGATAGTCCTCGTGGCCTTTTCCTGCCAGGACGATGACATCTCCGGGCTGGCCGTGAAGGATGGCGTAACGGATTGCTTCTTTTCGATCGGCGATCTTGACATATTTTCCGTCGGTCTTCTTGATGCCGCTCTCAATGTCATCCAGGATGTCCTCCGGCTTCTCAAAACGCGGATTATCGGAAGTGATGATCGTGAAATCAGCCAGTCTTCCGGAGACCTCCGCCATCTCGAAACGGCGGGCTTTGGAGCGGTTTCCACCGCAGCCAAAGAGGCAGACCAGTCTGCCCGGTTCATACTCTCTCAAGGTGGTAAGAAGACTTTCGAGGCTCATGGCATTGTGGGCGTAATCGATCATCAGAGTAAAATCATCAGAAACTTTCACAAGCTCCACTCTTCCTTTGACCTTCGCCTGTTTGAGAGCGGTCTTGATGTCAGCCTCTCTCACCTTGAAATGCAGGCAGACTGCAATGGCTGCCAGAGAATTGTAAACGCTGAACTTTCCCGGAATATCAATCTCCACATCCATGTCGATCATTCCTGCGGCATGATAGGAAATGCCGAGGTAGCCGGGTTTGTGAACCATCTTGAGATTCTCTGCCCGGAGATCGTTTTTCTCGGAGAGACCGAAGGTCTCCACCTTGCAGGTATGGCCCGCAAGCACCTGATCAAGATGCTCGTCATCGCCGTTCACGATACCGATGCGGCACTGGCGGAACAGGAGACCTTTGCAGTGCATGTAGTCTTCAAAGCTCTTGTGCTCCGCGGGTCCGATGTGATCCGGCTCGATGTTGGTAAAAATACCGATCTCAAAAGGGATACCTGCGGTACGGTTCAGCATGAGACCCTGGGAGGAAACCTCCATGACAGCCATATCGCAGCCGTCCTCCAGCATCCGGTGGAAATATTCCTGGATTTTCACGGATTCCGGCGTGGTGTTGCTGGACGGGATATGAGTCTCACCGATGATGGTCTCGATGGTTCCGATGAGGCCTACCTTGTGGCCCGCGGATTCGAGAATGGATTTGATCATGTAAGTAGTTGTTGTTTTTCCCTTGGTTCCGGTAATACCGATGACCTTCAGTTTCTCCGCCGGGTAATCGTACCAGGCTGCGGAAACCAGGGCCATCGCGTAGCGGGTATCTTTGACCTGGATCACGGTAACGGACTCCGGTACCTCCACCGGCTCCTCCACCAGAAGAGCGACAGCTCCTTTCTCTGCCACTTCAGCGGCATATGTGTGTCCATCCGTCACAGCTCCCCGGATGCTGAAAAAAAGCGTCCCGGGAACTACCTGTCTGGAATCATTGGCGATACCTGAGATCTCCCTGTCCAGACTTCCCTGCACGCAGGTATATTCCAAACGTTCCAATAACTGTTCAAGCTTCATATATATTCCTCCATATCGTGCCTGTTTTGAGGCAGGCGGGTGAAATCGCTTCTTTATAGAATAACATAAGGGGGAGGATTTTTCAAGAATTTGGGGGAGGGTGTTTCTGGCTTTTTGCAGGGCCACTGCAGAATAGGCGGCTTCGGGAAGCCGTAGGAAGCTTTTGTTGAGGGGTGGCTTTGAGAAGCCGTGGGAACTTTTGTTGTGGGGCGGCTTTGAGAAGCCGTGGGAACTTTTGTCGAGGGGCGGCTTTGAGAAGCCGTGGGAACTTTTGTTGTGGGGCGGCTTTGGAAGCCGGCAGGGAACGTAAATGCGAGGGGGACGGCTCCAGGGCCGCCCTCCCCCTCAGCCTCCCCCTTGTGGCCCTTTAAGTTCAAAAAATAGGGGGCTTACGTCAACAGGTAGACATTGTACATCGGTTGTGGTGTGACAACAGGAAGGATGTGTGGTATGGTAAGTAGCGCAAGCATGATTTATGGATGTTTTTCGAAGAATATACAGCCAGCCACCTGACTTGCTACTCACTCAAATAAAAAAAGTTTCATTATATTATATGCTATATGAATCCACGACTACCCGTCATTTCACGCACCATCTGTATGACGTAAGCACCACTATTTTCTAGCGTGCCCTGGAAGGGGGTGCAGGGGGAAACCAGGACGCAACTCCGATGGTTTCCCCCTGCATATTTTAAGAAAAATTAGAAAGGAAGATTTTCTATGGAAAAATTTACCGGCAATAAAATCATCGTCCTCGGCTGCTCCGGCAGCGGCAAAAGCACTTTCTCAAGAAAGCTTGCTGCACGCACCGGTCTCCCTCTGATCCACCTCGACAATATCTGGTGGCGGCCTGACCAAACGCACATTACGCGGGAGGAATTTGATCAGAAGCTTAATGAAATACTGCATGATGATTTCTGGATTATTGATGGCAATTACAGCCGGACCTATGAAGAGCGGATCCGCGCCTGCGACGCCATTATCTTTCTTGATTACAGCGAAGAGGTCTGTATGGACGGAATCACCCGCAGAGTAGGCCAAAACCGCCCCGATATTCCCTGGACAGAGCAGCATCTGAATCCTGAGCTTGTGAAGTTTGTTCATGCTTTCCACGAAACCGGCCGTTCTCAATTGCTTGCTCTTATAGAAAAATATTCCGATAAGAAAGCTCTTATTTTTAAGACCCGCGAAGAGGCTGGCGAGTGGTTGTCGCAGACGTTTCTCGCCTGTCACCCAACCACCGAAGAAGAAAAATACCGGATCAACGCCTGGAACTACACCGGTGATTACGCCATCTACAACAATCCTCCCTATGAGGAGCAGAAAAAAAGAGGCTTTGGCTTTGCCAATCCCCAAAACAATTTCTATTCTTTTTATGACGGTACCTCTCTGGTCGGCTTTGTCAATCTTTCTGAGGAGGAAAACGAAGTTTTCTTTGGAATCGGCGTAAATCCGGACTGTTGTAACCACGGCTATGGCCAGCAGATGACCCGCATCGCCTGTGAACTGTCGCAGACGCTGTTTCCCGGAAAGCCTCTGTATCTGGAAGTCCGGACCTGGAACACCCGCGCTGTCCGCTGCTACGAAAAGGCTGGATTTTGCATCACAGGGGAACCGATTTTGCAGAAGACGTCTCTTGGGGAAGGGCTTTTCTATCGGATGAGCAGAGGAGAATAAAAATCCCCTCAAAAAATTTTGTTTAAGCGGAAAAAATCAACATGAACTTTACTATAACAACCGAACGACTCACCATACAACCGTTCAGCAATATCTTTTTAAAGACATACTACAAAGAATTTACAGATAAAATTACACAGTATCAATATCCCGACAGTTTTCCCAGTATAGCTTCCGCTGATAAAATTCTTTCAAAATTTGTCCATGATATGACGCAGGGAGAAATGCTCGAGCTGGTTATTCTCACCCATGATGGTGAGTTTATCGGAAGCCTGGAAGCTTTTGCCATCACTGAAAAGACACCCGAGCTTGGACTCTGGCTGAAAAGTTCTGCCCATGGAAAAGGCTACGGCTATGAAGCTTTAAATGAATTAGTTGATTACTTAAATTCAACAGGTAAATACCAATATTATATTTATGAAGTAGATGTAAGAAACACCCCCAGCATTCACTTAGTCGAGAAATTCCATTATAAAAAAGGCGGTTATGAAGAAATCACAACTGCATCCGGGAAAATACTGAACTTACAAACCTATTATATTTTTAATTAACTCCGAAGGAACCATTTCTATTTTTATCAAAAAAGAAATAATAATCTTTCATAAATTTATGGTATTGGTATACTGATGGAGGATTCTTATGTTGGGGAATCCCAGGGGATTTATATGGGGATTTTTTGTGAGATTTGTATGATTGTTGCTCCCAGAACCAAATAGAAATTCTTCCTATAAATATGAATCACCAACCACCCGTCATTTCACCCACTACCAGTATGACGTAAGCCCCTTATTTTCTAGCGTGCCCAGGAAGGGGGTGCAGGGGGAAACCAGGACTTCGCAACTCCGATGGTTTCCCCCTGCAATATTTCAGCGGATTAACCCAACAGTTGCGATGAGCTCCACCTCGCACAGCACATTCTTCGGCAAAGTCTTAACTGCCACACAGGACCGCGCCGGTTTTGACACGAAATATTTTGCGTAAACTTCGTTGAAAGCTGCAAAATCGTTCATATCTGCCAGGAAGCAGGTGGTCTTGATGACACTGTCGAAGCTTGCGTGAGCCTCTTTCAGGATCGCGCCCAGGTTCTTGCAGACCTGCTCAGCCTGTGCTTTAATGTCGCCGTCTACCAGCTCTCCGGTCTCCGGGATGATGGGGATCTGTCCGGAAGTGTACAGGGTGTCGTTGGCAACGATGGCCTGGGAATAGGGTCCGATTGCTCCGGGTGCTTTATCAGTGGAAATTACTTTGTTCATGGTATCTTCCTCCTCTTATGCCGGATGAATCCGGCTGTGATTTTTCGTATAGTGCCATTGTACCACAACTTGCCCCCCTTTTCCACTGCAATTCTGCAAACCTGGCTATCTGTTTCATTGCCTCTCAAAAACATGCAGTGCCGAAGGGGAACAGCGATCATTTTTCCTTAAGTCTGCTTCCGCAGCCGCTCTTCCCGGAACAGCCGCTGCAACCGCAGCCACAGCCGCCGTTCTTGATATCCTTATGTTTCTTCCGGATCACGAAAAACGCATACAAAACAATCAAAAGAACAATCACAATTCCTGCTATCATATCTTTATCCTTTCTCAGCCCACAAAGAGTCTTCCAATCTGATACACCAGCAGCGTCACAACCCAGGCGGTCCCCAGCTGAAACAGCGCTGCTTTCAGCGCCCATTTCCAACCGCCCATTTCTTTTTTAATCGTAACAAGGGTTGCCGCGCAGGGGATGTAGAGCAGACAGAAAATCATCAGGCAGTAGGCGTTCAGTCCGCCAAAGCCCATGGCAGCAAGCTGTCCCTGAAGGAGCTCCATACCCGCCAGGGAATTGATGTTGGAGATTCCGAACAGCACGGCACAGCTGGTGACAACCACCTCTTTGGCGGAGATTCCCGCGATGAGCGCCATGGCGATCTGCCAGTAGCCCAGTCCCAGAGGCTGGAAAAAGGGCACGATCACTTTTCCAAGAACCGCTCCGAAACTTGCTTCCATTTCCGTGGTGTAGCCGCCGGGGCCGAAATTCAGAATGAACCACATGATAACGGACGCCAGAAAAATCGTAGTGCCCGCTTTGGTGACGAAATCCTTGACTTTTTCCCAGACATAAATGGCCACAGTCCTGGCGCTGGGCGCTTTGTATTCGGGAAGCTCAATCAGAAGAATGTTTGGATTTTCCTCTTTATCCGCCAGATGAAGGATCGCCGCAATGCCGATGGCTACGAAAAGGCCGATGACATACATGGAATAAGCCGCAATCATGGCTTTTTTTCCAAAAAACATCTCCGAAAACAGAATATAAATCGGAAGTCTCGCGCTACAGGACATAAACGGTGTCACCAGCATGACCCGGTAACGGTCTTTCTGATTTTCCAGCACCCTTGAGGCCATCAGCGCCGGAACGCTGCAGCCAAAGCCCAGAATCATGGGGATAAAAGCCCGGCCGGAAAGTCCCAGCCTTCCCATGATGCCGTCCATGACATAGGCCACTCTCGCCATATAGCCGCTGTCCTCCAGAAAAGCCAGGGCCAGAAACAGGATGAAAATATTCGGAAGGAAGGTCAGCATGCCGCCCACTCCGGCAATGATGCCATCCGTCACCAGAGAAATGATCTCCGGCCGGACATGAAGGGCCGTAAGCCCATCTCCCGCGGTCCCGGAAATCAGCTCCATCAAAAGCTCCACATAGCCCTTCAGCCAGTCTCCCACAGTAAAGGTCAGAAGAAACACCAGTGCCATGATACAGAGGAAAATGGGAATGCCCAGAATCCGGTGGGTCAGAAAACGGTCCACATGATCGGTCAGCTCCGCTTTCTGGGCCTTGTTTACCACGACCTCCTCCACGATCTCCTGGATAAAATCATATTTCTGGTTGATGATATCCGTCTCATAGCTCCGGTCCAGTACCTCTGGAAGATTCACCGGATATTTTGCCGTGATCTCCGGGTCCTGCTCCAGAAGTTTCAACGCCACCCAGCGGTGGTTTGTAATTTCCGGATAGTTTGCCTTCAGCACATCCTTGATCTGATCGATCTTGTCCTCGATCTCGTCGGAATACACCATGGCGTAGTCCTTGTGGTGATTATGTTTGTGGTGAGTCACGCCGGAATGGTTGTGCTCCAGCCCCTCCGGATGCGAAGAATCCTTATGATGCTCCGCCGCATGGATCAGAATGTCAAGGCCTGCCCTTTTTCTCGCAGAAACAGGAATCACAGGGATTCCGAGCATCTCCGGAAAACGATGAAGGTCGATCTCCATGCCTCTTTTTTCCACAATATCCATCATATTCAGCGCCATGATCACCGGCTTGCCCAGCTCCAGAAGCTGCAGCGTCAGATAAAGATTTCGCTCCAGCGCCGAAGCGTCCACCACATCGATGATCACATCCACCTCATCGCTCAGAATATACTGCCTGGACACCTGTTCCTCCATCGTATAGGAAGTCAGGCTGTAGGTGCCCGGAAGGTCCACCAGTTTAAATTCATGGCCATGGTACTTCATGGCTCCTTCCACCTTTTCCACCGTCACACCCGGCCAGTTGGCCACTTTCAGTTTCGCGCCGGTGAAAGCATTAAAAAGTGTTGTCTTTCCACAGTTCGGATTTCCGATAAATCCAATTCTCAAGTCTTCTCTCATGCTCTTTTACCTCACCGTAATCTGTTTTGTGATCCCTCTTCCCAGGGCGAACCTGGTTCCCCTGACGTTGACGATCAGCGTTCCCCGGCTCTTGGCATTGAGAACCAGGATGGAAGTTCCCTCCGTCATCCCCAGGGCCTCCAGCCGTTTTTCCAACTTCAGCGGAAGATCGATCTTTTCAATGGTGTAGGTCTCATTGATCTTTCCAGTATCGAGAGTCATAAAAAATTGCCCTCCTTTTACATACTAGAGCTATGATAGACTTATTGAGAATTTTTGTCAACAAAAAGATGGAAACAGAAAAGCAGCAGGCAAAAAAGACCTACTGCTCTGTCATCTCTCTTAAGGCCGCCGCCGCCCGGCGCACCTCCTCCTCTGTGTTTCCATGAGAAAAGCTGAACCGCACCATGCCCTGGCGCTCCGTGTGGAAAAATTCATGCATCAGCGGCGCACAGTGACCGCCGGGGCGGGTGCAGATCCCGTACTCATGAAAAAGCCAGTCGCTGACCTCGCCGGAATCCTCTTCCCTAAGATTCAGGGAAATGACCGGCACGCGAAGTCCCCCCGCCGGATCCCCATAAAAAATGAATTTCGGACAGTCTTTCAGTTCCCTGTAAAAAAGCTCCGCGAGACGCAATTCTTTCTCCTGAAAATTCTTCCAGCGTTCCTCTTCCATGAGATACCGGACACCGGCCAGAAGCCCGGCAATCCCGTGAGTGTTCAAAGTTCCCGCCTCCAGCCGCACCGGCATGGCGGAAGGGTGCTCTTTTTCAAAGGTAAGAATTCCGCTTCCGCCGGAAAGCAACGGCCGGATCTCCACACCTTTCCGCACGCACAAGCCCCCGGTTCCCTGGGGACCCATCAGACTTTTGTGGCCCGTAAAGCAGACCACGTCGATATTGTCCTCCTTCATGGAAATCGGGAAAATTCCGGCCGTCTGGGAAGCATCCACGATAAGAAGCGTCCCGGTTTCCCGGCAGATTTTCCCGATCCGCCGAAGGTCGTTCCGGTTTCCCGTCACGTTGGAGGCGTGGGTCACCACGGCAAGCTTCGCTCCCCGGCGGATCTTTTCCTCCAGATCCTCGTAGAGCAGACGCCCTTTCTCATCGCAGCCCGCCAGCAGAAGCTTCGCCCCCTGCCCTTCCATCTCATAGAGGGGCCGGAGAACACTGTTATGCTCCATTATCGTGGAAACTGCGAGCTCTCCGGGCTTTAAAAGCCCCTTGATCGCCAGGTTCAGGCTCTCCGTGGAATTGGCCGTAAAAGCCACCTGCTCCGGTCCGTCCCCGTCAAAAAGCCGGTTCAACGCTTCCCTTGCCTGAAATACCGTGCGCGAAGCCAGAAGCGAAGGGCCGCAGCCGCCCCGGGAGGGATTTCCAAAGGAAGTCATAGCCCCCGCCACCGCCTCCAGCACCTCCGGCGGCCGAAAAAAACTGGTAGCGGCACTGTCGAGATAGATCACGCTTCTCCCTCCCTCATCAGAGAAAGGAGGCCTTCCAGCACGCCTCCGCCGATGCAGCGCGCCTTGTCGGAGATCGTGAAGCAGTTCGCGTACTCCGAAAGCCGCGGGTCCACATCCGCCATTTTCAGGCCCTTCGTCACAGCAAAGCCATCGGGAAGGATTCCCCGGAGAAGACCGGAAAGAGGCGAAGGCACTTTCACCTCTCCGATCAGACCCAAGGGTTCTCCTTTTTCCACAGAATCCCCGATGTCATGGAGGATATGAAGCGTCCCATCCGCCGGGGCATGAACCACCCGCTCCTTTCCGTAACCGGCGATGATGCCGGGAACGCCTGTATTCGGCATCGCAGAGCCCTCCCGGATGATCCGGCCCAGGGAATGGCCGCGCATGGTCTCAATAACCAGATCCACGTCTGCCCCCGCGGTAAAGCCAGGCCCCAGCGCAAGGGTGTATTTTGCCATTTTCCGATGAGTTCCCAGGTTTTTCTTCGCCAGGATCGCATCCACCAGGGCCAGCGGTTTTAAATCCTCAAGGCAGCGGCATTCCGGATCCACCAGAAGCGGAATCCGTTCTTTTTCCCATTCTTTTTCTATCTCATCCGTGCTTTCGATTCTTGCCGCCGTGAGATCCTCCACCGTCGCAGTCCCCTCGTAAACCGCCTGGGAAAGCGCCACCTTCCGGCGGATTGCCGTGGGCCGGTCCGTCTCCAGAATCACCAGGCCAAAGCCGCTGTTCCAGAGCTTCTGAATCGTTCCGGTGGCGATATCTCCGCCGCCCCGGACAACTACCAGTGTTTCTCGTTTTCTCTGCATCCTCTCTCCTCCGGTTACGGCTTCACGATGAGGGAAGCGTGGGTCATCCGCTCCGCGATCTCATACATGTTTGTCACCTGACCGACAGCCAGCTTGTCTGCCAGACCATAGTGGTTCAGGCAGGTACCGCAGGTGAGAATTTCCACGCCGCTCTCCTCCAGGAAACGGAGATCTTCCAGGGATTCGCTGCCCTCCGTCGTCAGAAAAGCGCCGCCGTTATAGAATAACACGGTCTGCGGAAGCTCCTCCTGCTGCGTCAGCGCATAGAGAAAGCCTTTTAAAAGGAGATGACCCAGAACCGGATCGCCCTCTCCCATATGATCTGCACTGATGACAGCCACCATGCCTCTGCGGCGCTCATCTTTTTTCTCCGGCTCCAGAGAAGTTTCCTCCTCCAGTTTTTTCAGGGCCTCCTCCCCGGAAGCTCCGGCCACGATTTTCACCAGATATTCCCTGTCTCCGGTCTTTGTGGAACTGGACGTCAGGCCTTTGTGATCTGCCATTTTCAGCAGGTTCTGCACGGCGATCTCATTGTCCACAAGAATCTCCATGATTTCTCCCTCCGGCGCATCTTTTAAGGCATTTTTCGCCTCGATCACAGGTAACGGGCACTGTTTTCCTCTTGCATCAATCTTCATTATTCTTCCATCCTTTCAGTTTTCGTAGACGGCCTCGTAGGTTACGCCATTAAGGACCGCCAGTTTTTCCATCTCTTCCCGCCAGGAACGCTCCGCCATCCAGGCCAGGCCGCAGCCCGCCGTGATCTCTCCCGGCACCGGCACCAGTCTTCCCAGAAGCCCGGCCCCATGACAGGCCGCCTCCATCTTCATGGCCTCCGTCGTGTTCGGGAAGGTCATAAAGCAGCGGTTTTCCCGGTCTCTTCGCAAAAAATTCCGATGAGTCTGTTCTTCTTCTATCATACGAAATCCCTCTGAAAAAAACAATCAGTAAAAAAATACCCCCGGAAATATTTTTTACTTCCAGGGGCATATCGCTTAGTTAAAATATACCATCTCTTCTGCCGGCGCCTCGCAGGGAACCACCTCAGAAGCATAGAAAACAGGACCTTTGCCCCGATACTGTTTGGAATACTCGAAGGCAACCTTTGCAGTCACCTGCACCCACTGTCCATGGCGGAGCGTTTTTGCCAGAGGAGTCTTGCAAATGTAGCCGATGACACGAGTATCATCCGCACAGCAGGTCATGGCCTTTCTGCCGGGAACGAAGTATTCTGCCTCTTCCTTCCGGCTCTTCATAGCCCGGGCTTTGAAACGCACGGTCTTGCCCACATATTTTTTCGGATTGTCTTCCATGTCAATGTAGAAAATACCATAATCCACATCGTCGATATCGATGATATCCGCATTCATATCGTAAGGCATGCTCTCCTCGAAAAGATCGATGAGGTCGCCGTTCTCGTCCTCAAAGCTGATATCGCAGGCCGGATTGACCACCTTCAAGCCACGGCGGTAGTTTGCCAGAGACATAGATGTTTTACAGCGGTTAAAAATCACCATATCCGCATCCTGCACCATCTCGGTGAAGACAGACTGCATGTTGTTGCGGTAGATCTCGTAACTGCCGCCGTCGATGATGACGATCTCCTGGCAGATGCCCCATCCCGGAGGCATCTCCATGGCTCTCAGCTTATTGACGCCCCAGAGCGGATTGTACTCAATGATCACACGCTCCGGGCGGTATTTTTTCTCAAAGGCTCTCAGAGTGGAAAGAGTCAGATCCTCCGGCTCCTCGATGGTTTCGAGAACCGTATGGTATTTCAGAAGATCTTTCTCGTCGTACTCTTCCTCACCTTCTTCACAGCTGATCAGAAGGGTGGTTCCATCCACCTGGAAATAATCCTGACGGATGGTAAAGTTCAGGAAAGACGTTTTTCCGCTCTCCAGGATTCCGTCCACCAGGTAGACCGGTGTTGAAATTTCAAAATCGTCCATAATTAACCTCTTTCAAACCAGAGTTTTTCCAGTTTTGCTTCATCCATTTTAGAACCGATCACACAGATACGGCCGGTGTACTCCGGATTGCCGTCACGGAGCTCATACTCTTCCGGAACCATGTCAAAATAGGTCCAGGTACCGTTCTCATCCTCCAGCATACCCTTTGCACGAAGGATCACGCCGTAAGAAGAGTCCTCGGAGAGCGTCTTAAGAATCTCCTCGATCTCAGCTCTGCTGAATTTACGAACGGTCTCTTTGCCCCAGCTGGTGAAGACCTCATCGGCATGATGATGGTGGTGATGATGGTCATGATCGTGACAGCCGCAGGTGCAGTTCTCGTCATGCTCATGATGATGCTCGTGATGATGGTCGTCATGCTCATGATGATGCTCGTGGTCGTGATGATGCTCGTGGTCATGATCGTCATGGTCGTGATGATGCTCGTGGTCATGATCATGGCAGCCGCAGGTGCAATTCTCGTCATGCTCATGATGATGGTCATGATCGTGATCCTCATCATGGTCGTGATGATGCTCGTGATCGTGATCGCACTCATCCTCGTGCTCTTCCTCCACATGGGAGAGATCGATCTTTTTGCCCTCGATGGTGTCCAGAATCTTCTTGCCTTCCAGCTGCTCCACCGGAGTGGTGATGATGGTGGCATCCGGATTCAGCTCACGGATCATGGAAATGGCAGTCTCCACTTTCTCATCGGTAGCCTTCGGAAGATCGGTACGGCTTAAGATAATGGTTCCGGCAGCCTCCACCTGATTCTTGAAGAACTCGCCGAAGTTTTTCAGATACATCTTGCATTTCAGCACATCCACAACGGTAACGGCGCTGTTCAGCACCACATCCTGGTCATGCAGACGCTCTACGGCATGGATCACGTCGGAAAGCTTGCCGACACCGGATGGCTCGATGACGATGCGGTCCGGATGATATTTCTCTACGACCTCTTTCAGCGCGGTTCCGAAATCGCCCACCAGAGAGCAGCAGATACAGCCGGAGTTCATCTCGCGGATCTCAATTCCTGCATCCTTCAGGAAACCGCCGTCGATACCGATCTCACCAAATTCATTTTCAATCAGAACGATCTGCTGGCCTTTGAAAGCGTCCTGCAGAAGTTTTTTAATCAGAGTTGTTTTTCCAGCTCCGAGGAAACCGGAAATAATATCAATCTTTGTCATTTTTATGCATCTCCTTTTACTGCAAAAGCGGACGAAGGATACCTCCGCCCGTATTATCTCTGACAGCCCGGCCACATTCCCTCCGGACTGCTGTTGCTTTTTTCTGTCCAGTAGATGATTATACTACGAAAAAAATTTTCTGTAAATGGCGTTATTGAAAACTTTTCCTCAAGGTCACTCCACGAGGATCTTTAACGGCTCTTTTTCCGTCACTTCCCCCACGATGGCCGCCGGAAGGCCCAGGTCCCGGATCTCAGAGAGAAGCCCTTCGGCATCCTCTTTTTGTACCGACAGGAGGAGGCCGCCGGAGGTCTGTGGATCAAAGAGAAGCTCCTCCATGAAAAAAGACTCCTTCTGAAATTCTACCTTTCCTTTCATGTGATTCCGGTTTCTCTGGCCTGCTGCCGTAATGTAAAATTCTTCCACATAGGCGGGACAACCCGGAATAAAGGGCACCGCGTCACTGAAAATTCGGGCGGAACAGTTTTCGCCCAGAAGCTCGTTTAAATGGACGAGGAAACCAAAGCCCGTGACGTCCGTGCAGGCGTGAGTCTCGTAGTTTCCGGCCAGAGCGGAAGCATATTTATTGAGCGTAGTCATGGATTTTACCGCCAGTTCATAATCCGCTTCCCGCACATCCTTCATACGGGAGGCCGTACAAACAATACCCACACCCAAAGGTTTCGTGAGGATCAACATATCCCCGGGATGACAGTTCTGATTCGCCAGCACTTGATCCGGATGGATCACACCGGTGACAGAAAGGCCGTATTTGATATCCGCATCCTGAATGGAATGGCCCCCGGCCAGGACGGCCTCCGCCTCCTCCACCTTTTCTGCTCCCCCGGTAAGAATTTTTCCCAGGATATTGAGATCCATACTCTCCGGAAAGCAGACAATATTGAGGGCCGTTTTCGCCGTCCCTCCCATGGCATAAATATCGCTCAGGGCATTGGCCGCGGCGATCTGCCCGAACACATGGGGATCCTCCACCATCGGAGGAAAGAAGTCCAGCGTCTGCACAATGGCCAGGTCCTCCGTCAGCCGGTAAATAGCCGCGTCATCCGCATGATCGTACCCCACCAGAAGATCCTTGTCCTGCTTTCTCGGCAGCAGCGGCAGAATCCGGTCCAGCACCTCCGGCCCCAGCTTCGCCGTACAGCCGCCGCCCTTGCAGAAAATTTTGTCTTCGCTCATTGTAAAAACCTCCCGTTCTTTTCTATTTTTATTATTAGGAAAGAATCCATGTATTTGTCACCATTTTTCCTTCTGCATCTACAAAATAGGTATTACCTACAAACCTACTCTTCGCCTAATCAGGAACTTTCACAAGATTCCGAACCGGCCACAAAGACACAATCAGTTGAAAAGGAAGCTTTTCCAAATCCCCGATATCTTTTCCCATGCGTTCTTCATACACACCGTATGGAAGATAAAATTTCTTTTCTGTTCCTGGCTTTAACGATAACGCCGGACTTCCCTCTGCACTTCTATTGGCAAATCCATATAATTCCGGTTCAAAATCAAGCACCCGGTTCTTCTCATACAGATAGAAAAAAGACCAGTTTATCCCTCTCTCGGTGCTTTCATGAGCCGATTCATTTTTCAATGTCACTGTAAGAAGATATACTTTGTCCGGCTTCCACAGGTTCTGATTCTTTGCCAGTTCGTCATATTCCGTTTTTTCTGATACTTCCGCGTACAGATTCAGGTATTCATCTGTTGATAGAATTCTTTTCTCGTCAATACGAAGATAATATCCGTCCCGATTATCATTTTCCTCCATTTGGCTTCCGCTTAAATTTACCCATTCTCCCGCTTCATATGTTTTTTGTGGAATATCCGGATAGTTCTTATTTACCCGCCAAACCCGCATCCCCCAGAGAACGAGCAGAAGTAGCACACCCGTAACTAATATCTTTTTCCTTTTCATCAGATTCCCCCACCATTCTCCCTTCTGAAAGTTCCAATATCTGGTCGGAATGCATCTTCAAAACTTCATTATCATGACAGGAGAATATCACCAATGCTCCATTTTTCTTTTCTTCTGCCAGCAAATGAGAAACCATTTCTATTCCGGACGTATCCAGTGCATTAAACGGTTCATCCAGAATAAGCAGATCCGGTTTTTCCATAACAGCTGCCGCTATCCCAAGACGCTGTTTCATTCCCAGAGAATATTTTTTATATTTTCGCTGGTCATCCGGATCAAGCCCTACTCGGAAAAGAGTATCTCTTATTTCCTTTTCCGTAATTTTTTGATTGATATCTGCAATCATTTTTAAATTTTGCAGCCCCGTACAGGAATCCAGAAAAGAAGGATTTTCCAAAAGGATTCCAACGCTTGGCGGAAAACGAAAATCGATTCCCAACTTCTTTTCATCATAGAAAATCTCTCCCTCTGACGGACGAATCAAACCGCACAATAAACGCATGAGCATCGTTTTTCCTGATCCATTGATTCCTTTTAAGCCATAGATTTTCCCCGCTAAGAAAGTACAGGAAATATCCTGCAGCACTATATTTCCATGTATGCGCTTTGTGACATGATGAACTTCCAGTTTTTTCAAACTCATATATCTTCCCTCTCCTTTGGAAGGTTTTCTTTTACACGGACTGCCAATCCCCACAAAAGCAGGCTGATAATTCCCACTCCTGCCAGAACCATCAAGCCTTCCTTTCTGTTGACACCAGTTTTTATAAGCGATTGATCTCTGAACACCATTCCCTGATTCGCTATCAGCAAAACGGACGGATATACCATAGCAGCCGCTATCTGAGAGACACTCATACAAAAGCCGCCTACGGGGCCAAGCAGCTGAGCCGTCGCTGTCTGCAATAAAATCAAAATAAAAAACGTAATTGCTGGACTGATGATCAAACCAAAAATCCAGAAAAAATCAGTCAGAACCGTCCCCTGAATGGACGGATACATCCAGGCAAATACTTCCTGATTCATTTTCAGGCTGAGCGGTATGTCACGCCAGACACAAAACAAAATAATCGTCAATGTCACGGTTATCAAATAGCCGATCGCCACAAGAAACGTCCAGAAAAGTTTTTCCAGCCACCAGCCTGTCTGTGAACGTAACGCCAGAATCTGCGCTGAACCTATTTTTTCTTTCATGCGAAAAGGAAAATCTGACAATAAATACAATCCATAGACATATATTATGCACCAGCGCAAAGGCAATTCCGGTATTCGGATTTCTGTTGAAGGAATATACTCGGTTCCCGCCAGAAGATACGCCAGTACATTCATAACGCTCCCCGTTGAGCTTATCCCTTGCTGCCGGATTCCAAATCTTACGGAAGTTTCATATCCCCCGCACAAAAATAAGACAAGGATTACCGAGATGCCAAGGCCTATAAGGATTCGTTTTTTGCAATAGCGGAGATCCATTTTCAAAAGTCTAATATATTTCATATGTTCTTACCTGTTTTTCTACAAGTACCAGTTGAATAAGCAGGAAAAGAAGCCCTTCTCCCAGTATGATCCATCCGTTTCTCACATAACCGGAGCCTCTTAAGAAACCATAAACAGATATTTCCTGCGCTTTTAAATTTCCTACAAACAGGATATTTTTGATTGCTTCGGCTCCCACATAAACCAGCAAAACAATTCCAAAAGAAATAAACTGATTCTTCACATACATGGTACAGACAAACACAAAGTTTGCAAGTAAGCCGCCAAAAATTCCCTCAATCAAAATATACATTCCTGCATAAAGTGATGGATAACTGTAAAAAATGGCAGCCCCAAAATCATTTTCAAGAATATTAAAATATGGATAAAAAGGCAGCGGCTTTTCCCATGGAAAAAATACAGCTGATATTGCCAGATTCACAAGCAGTGTTCCGCTGATTACAACGAAACCGCTGAGAAAAACAGCCAGGTATTTTGCCCGGAAATATTCTCTTCTCCCGGTTCTCACCAACACCAGACGAAGCTGTTTTTTCTTTTCTTCCTGATAATAAGAAGCTGCAAAAGGAAAAGCCGCCAGAAATGGAAGCCAGAAGAAAAAGAGCGTGCGTCCGATGCTAAGCTGTTCATTTAACATCCAGACATTATAAAGTGTGTAGGCCTGTCTGACCGGGAAGCGGTTTTCCCAATATTGTATATAGTCTCTCTGGCTTAACCAGGAACGGTACACCGTTAAAATACTGGATATCCCTAAAAACTGTCCGATACAAAATGCCAGCCAGAATCTGCTTCCGGTAAATGCTTTTTTCAGCTCTATTTTTATCATCTTCATAGTAAATCCTCTTCTGATATCTGAAATACCAGGCCGCCGTCCATATTTCCCGGGAATAAAATCAGACGGGCATCTGATTTTTTGTTCAGCCACTCCCTTCTCACCAGCATTCCCAGCGTAAAAATTGCTTCTTCGCCTTTTTCCAGAAATAACCGGTTCTCATTTTCCTCGATTGCTTTTTTATCCAGGTACAGCCGATTCACATCCTTTCCATCAGCCCCTTCCGGCCCATGAGGCTGCAGTAAAACAGATGGCAGAGAATCGATATTTTTATCCAGCAGCGCTTCGCACTGAAAGGCTCCATTCAAAAGAAGATACTTTTCACCTGCCTGTCCCACTCCATTTTCGTTATAAATTTTAAAACGTACCAACAATAAGGAATTGCTTCCCGTTAATTCATCCGGAATCACATTTCCTTCCTCATCGATAACTCCGGATACCTGACAGTCTTTTTGAGAAATCCCCTTCTCTTTTAAATTTTTTATCAGTTCCATATCTATAAGATCGACCGTAAACCCTTGATAAGTTCCTGTTTTCTCCTCTATTAAATTCTGCGTTTCGATTTCGATGTTTCGATCTTTATCCTGAAAATTATTTTTCTTTGACTTCCACTCCGGATTACTGATAACGATAAGAAGTAATAACATCGCCACTGCCGCAAAAATGTATTTTGTTTTTTTCATCTTCTTAATCCATCTATCCCCTCGTTTTATAAAAAACACAGCGTCCCCGACCACTTTCTTTCGCCTGATAAAGGGCTTTGTCTGCCAGTTCATAGAGTTGGTTAAAGGTGAGCTCCGGTTCTGCAAAAGCAACACCCATGGAAAGTCCGCTGCCGCCTTCCACAGCTTTCAGTGTCAGATTGATCTTATCGAAGATCATCCGTACCCGCTCCTGGATCTTTTCTTCGCTGACATCCGGCTGAAACAGAAGAGCAGCCGCAAACTCGTCTCCTCCCATACGGCAGGCACGATCCTCTTTTCTGAGTGCCGCTTCCAGAGTCTGTGCCATCAGGATCAGATATTTATCTCCATTGTGATGACCGTAGGTATCGTTATACTCCTTAAAATGATCCATATCCATCATCAGCATCACGATCCTGCATTTTCCCTGGAGAAGCTTCAGTTCCAGATCACTGCGGAAAGCCGCATGGTTCAGAAGCCCGGTCAAGGAATCCTTTCGATAAGTCCTCTCCCAGTAATGCAGACAGATCTTGGCCCGGTTCTGCTCCGCATCCAGCAAGCGCTTCATGGAATACGTTTGCCTGATATCCGCAATCGTGATCTCAGAACGCTGAGAGCGGGCAGCAGAATCATAGTAAACCCTGCCATAACAGAAGACAAAATTATCCGTTCCGTCTTTCCGCCGGATCTTATGTTCCAGATAAACCACCGGGCACTTTGCCAGCTCTGCATTTACTTTACAAAGATACTCGGTCCTTTCTTCCTCCGGTATCAGATCAACCTGAAAGAACTGCTTTTTCCGGATATCATCTTTGCTGTAACCGGTGATAGTTTCAAAAGCATCATCCACAGACAGGATCTTCATGTCTTCATCCAGTCGATAGCTGCTGTAAAAAACAGAATGAACATCGTTTTCTGTTTTTTCCACCTCCGCCGAAAGGCTCCGCATTTCCTCTTCGCTGCTGTGACTGCATAAGGCGATCAGTGCCGCCTCTGTTCCACGCACATAATACGTCTGTTTCGGAAAACATTTTCTCATACTTTCTGCCAGATGCCGGATCTTCTGATCCCCCGACTGTGTTCCCATGGTGCTGTTGATAACAGACAGCCCATTGATATCACACATGGCGATCCCTGTAGAAGGAGGAAGGGAATCCTTTCTTTCCTTCACAAAACGCTGGAAACTTTCCCATTCCTGGAAACCGGTGAGAAGATCTGTCTCCAGTGCTGCATCGGAAAATACAAACAGCTGTCCCAAATGCTGTCCTTTTTCATTCCTCAGTCTGCGAATGTCACATCGGAGCGGCCGTTCTTCTTCACCGTCCTTTACATAAAACTGAAGAGAACTGCTTTCGTTTTCCTCCAGATGGAGTTCCAGCTGATAGTGCTCCAGGAAATCCTGCAAAGCGATCCCATCCTTTTCCTGCATCTTTCCAAGCAGATCTTCTGCTCTTTTTTTTATTATCTGGGCGTCCGCTTCATCTTTTTTAATAACAGCAGCAGGACGACTGCAACCATGGTATAGGAAAAAATCAGATGCATCCAGTAAAGAGGCAGCATCTGATAAGCATATTGGGCGATCTGTGTATTTCTTTTCACATAATGAACCGTGATTTCACAAAACGGATTAACAGAAAAAACGATCACCTCAAAAACGGCATAGAACACCGCCAGACGCATTGCTTTTTTCCCCAGTTCACAAAGCTTCCTTTTGTGAAATACACGGTAAAAGCCACAAAACTCAACAGCATAAAATCTATGTCTATAAAATAAATACTGGACATCACTGACATGCAGAGATAACTGTCACTTAAAATACTGATGAGATAACTCAGATCAACGATGGCCGCCCCGATACAGGCAAGCCCCAGATAACGCCCAGTCGTCCGGTTTTTCCGTATGGATAATACTCCCAGATACAGATCCATAAGTGCGATCAAGATCGATAACAGAATATAAGCATCCAAAAACATTACAACTCTCCCCCGTTTATACGGATATTTTTCGCAAGGAGGCTATGTATCTGCTTCTGATAAGCAATGACCAGAAGCACGGCTGCCCCTGTCCAGGCTGCCACCTCAGCAAAATAAATTCCATATTCTCCAACAAACCGCGGCAGAAAAACGGCTGTCAGCAGTCTCATGGCAAGCTCCACAAAACCGGAGATCAGCGGAATGATGGTATTTCCCATTCCCTGCAGGGCCGAACGGTAAATATGCAGGCAGTAAAGGATCACCAGAAACAGAGAAAGCACCACCAGATAATGATAAGCATAGTTCAGCACTTCACCCGCGTCCGGACTGGAATGATCCACAAAAAGCCCTGTGATCTTCCTGCCGAAAAGGAGCATCCCCATACTGATCACCACAGAGATCACTGCCGCCATGGCAGCGCCTTTTCGTACACCGCTTTTAATGCGTTCATGTTCTCCTGCTCCCAGATTCTGTCCTGCGTAAGTAGAAACCGCAAAGCCCATGGAAACGGCTGCGATCTCCAGGAGTCCGTAAAGCTTGTTGGTCGCCGTAAAGCCAGCCACAAACACCACACCAAAGCCATTGACGATCGACTGAAGGATCATGCCGCCAATGGAAATGATCATATTCTGGACAGCCATAGGCATACCCAGGCAGAAAAGTTCTTTCGCCTGCTCCGGTTTCACAGAAAAATCATCCCGGCAAAGACGAAGGAGAGAAACCTTCCTCATCCTCAAAAAACAGTAAATGCAGGAAATCCCCTGAGCAATCAACGTTGCTGCTGCCGCACCTGCGATTCCCCATTGGAAGACTGCCACAAAAAGAAGATCCAGTACTACATTACTGGAAGAAGCCACTCCCATGGCGATCAACGGCGTCGTACTGTCTCCTATGGCCCGGAGCACAGAGGACATCCAGTTATAGATCATCACAATGAGGATCCCGCTGAACATAATGTAGACATAAAGAAGCGCATCGCCAAGGATCTCTTCTCTCGTTCCCATAAGACGCAGCACAGGAGCGGCAGAAAGCAGAAAGACAACCGTCACCACGATTGCAGAAAGCACTGCCAGGATCAGAGAAGCTCCCACCGTCTTTTTCATTTTTTCGTACTCTTTTGCTCCGAACTGCTGGGCGATCATGATCGAAAAGCCCTGGCTTAAGCCGGAGCAGATCCCAAGGCTCATCCAGTTAAACCAGTCCACCGAGCCCAGGGCCGCCAGCGCATGCACTCCCACCAGCTGGCCAACAACCGCCGTATCTACCATGGTATACGTCTGCTGAAATATATTTCCAAGCATCAACGGCAGTGCAAACTGAAGCAGAAGTCTGCCGGGATGCCCTTTTGTCATATCTTTTGCCTGTGTTTTCATTGCTGCCCCCCCTACTTCAGGATCTCCTGATAAACTCTCAGGACGTTTCCGCTGAAGATTTTCTCGATCTCACTCTCATGGAAGCCTTTCTTTTTCAGTGCAGGTACCAGACGCTGAACAAAAGACACATCCGGAATGGCCGGATTCGGATCGATCCCGTCCATATCACCGCCAAGTGCACAGACCTCCACACCTCCGATATCTGCTGTATGGCGGACATGCTCTGCCATCACGCCAAGGAGCTGCTCCGTATCCATCTTTTTTGCTTCCCAGGTCAGGAAATCCATACAGTAATTGAGGCCGCAGACACCGCCTCTCTCTCCCAGCGCTTTTATCATTTCATCTGTCAGGTTCCGACAGACATTCTGCACGGAGGCAGCATTGGAATGACTGGCCACAAAAGGCTTCTCTGTATGCCGGTACACATCCCAGAAACCTCCGTCGGAAAGATGAGAAACATCCACGATCATTCCCAAACGTTCCATCTCCTGGATCATCTCGATCCCAAAAGGCGTCAGGCCTTTTTCCGTCCGAAGTTCTATGCCTTTTCCGGTCTTTTCACATTCGGGATGCATATTCGGACAGCCTATCTGATTGGCAAAATTCCAGGTCAGTGCGATCATCCGCACGCCTAAACGGTAAAAATCTCTCAGATAGGAAAGTTTTCCCAGCACCGTTTCCCCTTCTTCGATGGTCAAAAGAGCACTCATTTTCCCTGCTTCTCTGTTTTTCATAATATCCCGGAAAGAAAATACCGGTGCGATCAGACTACTGTTTTTCTCCAGTTCACAGTAATAAAGATCTATCATTTCCATTGCCGTTTTAAAGGGATCTTCCACTTCGCCAAACGGCACGAACATGGCAAAATTCTGCAAAAGATACTCTCCCTTTTTCATTTTTTTCAAATCTACCTGAAAGGAATTTTCAAGAAGTCCCTCTTTTGTTTCCCCTTTTTCTCCTGAAAAATAAAACCGTCCTATGGTGTCACAATGCATATCTACAATATTCATTTTTCCTCTCCTTGTTTTCGCGATTATTCGTAACTGTAAAAGTATGGAACAGTTACAGCTATTCTTTTTATTTTAGCATACTGCCTGAAAAAGGGCAATGAATCATCTCTTTACAGAATCCCTTTTTTTTCTTATAATAAAAGCAGTTGCAGCTTTGAAAGGAGGATTTCCATGGCAGCAAAAGAAGAACTCCAGGATGAGGTCCCCAGATGTGAATTCATCCATGCTCATCCTGAAACCATAAAGGCAGTGGAAGAAAATATGCCTGCCGAGGAAGAGCTTTATGCTCTGTCCGAACTTTTTAAGATCTTTGCCGACTCCACCAGGATCCGTATTCTCTATGTTCTCCTGGAACACGAAATGTGTGTCTGCGATCTGGCCCAGCTTCTGAACATGACCCAGAGCGCCATTTCCCACCAGCTTCGGATCTTAAAGCAGAGCCGTCTTGTAAAATTCCGCAGAGAGGGAAAAACCATCTTTTATTCCCTGCTCGACGAACATGTCCACAGCATTTTAAGTCAGGGCATGGAGCACATCACCGAATCGAAAAACCCCTGATCACCGTCTCCAGAATCCCAAGAAGATTGGCTCCGATGTGAAGGAGCACCGGCGCTGAAAGACTTCCCCAGCGTTCGTAGGACCAGGCCAGAAGAAGTCCCATGGGAAAGGCATAAACCAGCTGAACGATGTTTCCATGATAAAGGGCAAAAAGCGCTGCGCTGACCGCGGCTGCCGCCCGGAAAGAAAAGAGTCTTCTCATTTTTCCGTACACCAGTCCCCGGAAGACCAGTTCTTCCACAAAGGGGACAAAAAGACCGATTCCGATGATCTGGACCAGCAGGTTACTCTGAAAGAGCGCTTCCTGGGAGGCATTGGAAAAATGCTCCGTCAGGTGAACCACATTCAGAATCAAAGAAAACAGGGTGTTCCCGGCCATTCCCACAAAAGGCAGAAGCCAGAGGGAACGGCGGGAATATTTTTTTTCTGGCTTCGGCTCTTTTTTATAAAGCATCCATAGAAAAGGGAGGGCCAGAAGAGCTGCCAGCGTAGTCTGGGAAGCCGCATCCAGAAAATTTCCTGTGAGCATCGCCGCGAGAAGCATCATCCCGTAATGAAAAGCCACTGGAAAAAGAATCTCCAGGACCTGATAGGCAGATAGTTTTTTCAATCTCGTAATTCCTTTCGTTTTTCTGCCTATCATACCATAATTTCTTATGAAAATCCATTCACTGAAATTTCCGGATAACCCAGGAAACCGCTCCCATCCACATCGTAAGGAGCCCCAGGATCCACACTCCTTTTTTCAAACCGGAAGTTTCTGTCTCTGCCTCTTGTTCTTCTGAGAGGACTGTCAGCACTTCTTCTGTCTCTTCGGAACGATCGTTTCCCGTTTTCTCTGGTGCTCCCGCTTCTTTCAGATACCAGCCGTCTCCGGAGCAGAGTTCTTCCACCTCATCCAACGTCTGACTGCCCCGGGATATTTTTGTTCCTGCCGCCAGCTCCATCCGTTTTCTCTGAATCAGCGTTTTGATCTCACCGGTTTCTTCCATTTCCGTTTCTGCTCCCGCCCGGTTTAATCCCCAGACTTCTGTCTTAATCTCTTTTGGATCTTCCTCCTGCCGCTGTTTCTTTCCTTCCGCTCCCACATAGACCCGATAATTCTCCGACCAGCTCTCGTTTCCAGCCTGATCCACAGCCAGAATCCGAAAATCTGTCGTTCCAGAAAGTTCCACAGCCACCTCCGTTTTTTCTCTTGTTGTCCGAAACAGCCGTTCTCCATTCCTCCAGAGCTCCATATACGCCAGTTTGCCGTTGTCTCTGGCCTGAATGGTAAATTCTGCCTCTCCCGGCTCCAGATCCTCCGGAAGGCCCGTCAGAAAGCTTACAGGGCCGGTTCTGTCGATACAGAACTCCAGGAACGTATTTTTCTCCCGGCTATCGCTCTGATTCCCGGCCTGATCCAGGGACTGAAAGGCCAGCGTATAGACGCCCTCCTCCAGAAAACACTTCCGGAAGATCTGATAGCGGTAAAGCCAGCGCTCTCCTACCTTCTGAATTGTGGTCTGGTAATCCCGCCCCTCCTGAAGGATCCGAAAGCTTCCGTCCTTCACGCAGACGATGGCTTTTTTCGAAAGCTGATCCCTGTTCCGTTCCGTCACTTCCAGATTTTCCGCATTTCGAATGTAGTAGGTCGTACCGATTCCGGCTGTCCTTGAAGAAAGCGTATAAAGGGAGCCGGAACGGTTCACCCGGAACGATACGCTTTTTTCCGTCTGGTTCCCCGCCAGATCTTCTGCCTGCACGAAAAGCGTATAACTGCCGTCCGCCAGCCGGGCCGTAGAAAAGTCATAGGAAAGCTTTTTTCCGTTCTCTGTTTCCCTGGCCGGGGTGAAAACTGTTCTCCCCAACTGATCTTTTACCTCGCAAACTGCTGTCTTTGCAGAAAGATTTTCATCCTCCACAAAAGCCGCCACCGTTTCTTCTTTCTGGTAAGATTTTCCTTCCATCACTCCCTGTACCGAAACGACAGGATCTGTCCTGTCGATAACGATAGTCTGTGAAGTTACTTTTCGCTCATTCCCCACCTGATCCCGCAGCCGGAAAAGAACCTGCCAGGTTCCTTCCTCTTCCAGCGCAATAGCGCTCCCCGGCTGATAGGGACGATAGTCCTGTGTTTTTCCTTTTTCTGTAAGAAAAGCGACGCTGTATTCCACGGTGTTCAGACCGCTTTCTTTGTCCACAATCTCTGTTCCCATAAGCTGGCAGTTTCTCTTATAAATCCGGCCACCCGCGCTTTTCGCATCCCCGGTAAGCTTCATCTCCGGCGGCCGGTCATCGATACGGTAGCGGAAACCATTCTTAGCGGAGCTGGCCAGGAGGCTGCCATCCCGGTCTCTTCTCTCTAAAGCAAAGACCCACTCTCCCGCTTCTGTCACCGCATCGGAAAGGATGGGCTGATTAAAACCGCTGCCTTTGTCCGGCCTTGCCAGGAGCACGCTCCCCTTTGACACCCAGAAAATACCGTCTTTGTCATAGAAGCCCTTTCCATTCCGGACTTCCACCTGGTAGGAAGGATTTTTTCCCTCCACAAGGGTAATGCTGCCTTTCTGGCAAGTAGAAAGATCAAAGTAATAATTCTCTGTGGCATTGCCGGTGAGAGTACCGTCTCCCCTGCTCGCAGGCACAAGAGCTCCCGCATAGGTGATGAGCTCGCCATTTTGGTACATGGGGCTGTCGGTACGGATCACCGAAAGATCAAAATCAATGCCCGGGGCCTCAAAGCCCGCCGGTGCTTCGGAAGTTGGCACACCATCCCTCACAAAGCCGCTCACCTGCACCGGACTGCGTTCTTTGAACTGAAGTCCCTGGATGCTGAAAGGAGCGCCGTACTCTTTCAGCGCATCGCTGATACAGATTGTCAGCGACCGTTTCTTTATGCGGACAGTCAGTTCTCCCCTGGGAAGTTCCAGCTCGAATTTTCCTGCGTCTGTTCCTGTGAGGACAGTCACCGGCTTTACTTTCCATACTCCCGCATCTGCAGACTCCGCCTCGCCGTAAATTTCCAGGCCTACTCTGCCTTTTCCTTCCTGTCTGGTTTTCACAGACAGCGGAATCCGGCTCGTTCCGTCGTATACCTTCTCCCCGCCTGGAAGATTCACCGCAATCTGCTCGACGATCAGACGACGCTGAGGTTCGGTGGGCGGCTCTGTCACAGGCTCCGTTTCCGCGGGTTCTGTAGGTGATTCGGTCTCTACGGGTTCCGTGACTACTTCTGTCTCCGATTCCGTTTCCGCAGGTTCTGTAGGCACTTCTGTCTCTGCCGGTTCTGTGACGGGTTCTTCGGTCACGGGCTCTGTGACAGGCTCCGTTGGAATTTCCGTGACAGTTTCGGTCTCTACAGGCTCAGACACTGTCTCGGATTCGGACTCAGTCTCCATCGGCTCCGTAACTGGCTCTGTATTTTCTTTGCTACCTGTCTCCCTCTCCGACTCCCCAGGCTCAGTCCCGGCTTCCGTATTTGCCTCTGTCTCATCTTTCGTAATATCCTCCGACCCCATTTCCGTTTCCTGCTCTGACATTACCTCCGACTCCCTTTCACCCTCCGTAACCACCTCGGATTCCGTCATTTCTTCCGCAGGTGCTTCCGTCGCATGTTCACTCTCAGATTCTGCTGCTTCTGTCTCTACGGACTCCGCAGCCGTCTCACTCTCCGCTGGTGCTTTCGTAACCGATTTCGTGTCCATTTCTTCTCCATCCACTGGCGCAATCTCACTCTCAGACTCCGTTCCTGTCTCGCTCTCAGTTTCTGTCTCAGACTCGCTCTCTGTCTCCGTTTCCGTCTCACTTTCACTCTCTGTCTCTTCTCCCAAAGCGCCCTGCTCCTCGCTTCCTTTGCTCTCCAGAAAGTAATTATCTCCCAAAAAGGACAAACTCTGCAGCGGAGCTCCAAGGAGCGCCGCCGTACAGGCCGCCGTCATCCACTTTTTATTTTTCATCTTTTCTTCCTCCTTCTTCTGTAAAAGTATGCCCCGCATAAAGCGCCTGAACACTCTCCTCTGTGACAGAAAAGGCTTCCGCCTGTTTCCCCGGCGCCATGTTTTTCAGTTCCTCTACCAGCTCCTGAAGCTCGGTTTCCGTGATTCCATTGTCCCGGAAATACAGAAGTCCGTCGTAGCAGAGCGACAAAAGTTCCTCCTGAAGCCGTTCCCGCAGGAGCGCAGGGACACTTTCCTGGCTGTTTTCCACACAGCACGCGCAGATTGCCTCAAAGAAACCCTTCCAGTTAAGCGCGCCCTCCCCTGAGAGCTCCTGACGGGTCTTTTTCTCGCAGTAGCTCCCCAGTTCTCTATAGATCTTTGCCTTTTTCTGTCTTTCCGGCGTCAGGCCGCCTTCCAGCGCCCGCTCAAACCAGACCCCCGCATAGTTTTTTCCTTCTGCCTGCTGAAAATAGTACCAGTAAGCGATTCCCAGCTCATAAGCAAGGTCCCCATAGGCCTCCTTTTCCAGTTTTTCGCCCCAGGAACCAAGAATTTCCTCCAGTTTCCGGCTCTCTTCCCGGGTAAATACCTGATCCAAAAGATCAATTTGCAATAGTTTCTGATAAGCCGCTTCCCGATCGGGAAACAGGCGGATCGCAGACACCAGCTCCTCTGTCTGGCTGCTCTCCATTAAGATTTGATATTGTTCTTCCGCCGTCCGGTTCTGACGGCGAATGTGTATGATACTTCCAAAAAACAACAGGAATACTGCGAGAAAAGAAAACAAAAGGCAGTTTCTCTTACCCTTTCGGCAAACCCTAAGAAGCCTTCTTTGAAGCTTCCTGTCGTCCGAAAAACGCCGGCTCCGGTCTTCCTGCATACAGATATCCAGAAACCTCCGGAAACCAGGGCTCTCTTTTCCCCCGCTTAAGAAGCGGAAAGTCTTCCCGGCACTGTAAAAATCACTGCGGATATCCAGCTCCAGCTTTTCATCCAGCTGCTCCGGGGCAGCAAAGACTTTCGTCCCGTACCGCTCCCTTTTTTCCTTTCCAAGGCTCAAGCAGGCTCCAAAATCCAGAAGAACCAGCCTGCCTCCGGGCCCGATCATCAGGTTGGAGGGCTTGATATCCCCATGAATCAGGGGCGGTGTACGGGAATGAAGATATTCCAGGATCTCCGAAAGCTGTCTCAGCCAAAGCAACAGCTCTTTTTCCGAAAAGCTCCCTTTTTCCTGCTTCAACTGTTCCAGCGTCTTTCCTTCCAGATACTCCATAACGATACAAATATAGCCCTCCGCCTCAAAGACATCGTAAATCCTCGGAAGGCCGGGATGATCCAGATGCCTGGCATAATCCAACTCCCCTCTGGGCCACCTGGCCCTTAAAGGAATTCTTTTCAGCGCCAGAAGGCTACAGATTCTTTTGTGCAGAACCAGCCAGACCTCCGACTGGCCGCCTTTCCCGAGAGGCTCCAGAACCTGATAGGTTCCGCCGATCATGGTTCCCCTTTTCAATTCCAGCACCTCCCTTTCGTGTACCGCCATTATACCGCATTGCGTATTTTTTGTCCATTCGCAGACTGCACGAATTTCAGCAATTTCCGGACTGTGTATTTCTACGCTTGAACAAAGTATTTCGTCGCTTTGCACAAGACATGAAGAAAACGCCTTACCCGGCAAAACAGGATAAGGCGCTTAACAAACATTCAAAAATTACTCTGCTGCAAAGCAGCTCCCGCAATTCTATCTATTACATTCTCTCCGGTGCAGAGAAGCCCAGCACATCGATGCACTTCTCCAGAACGTCTCTGGTCAGTCTCAGAAGGGCGATCCAGGAAGCTTTCTGCTCTTCATTTTCCTCGGAAAGGATCTTCGTCTCATGGTAGAAACGGTTGAAGGCGTTGGCAAGATCGTAAATATAAGAACAGATCTTGTGCGGCGCGATCTCCTCGAAGGCATTCTCCATCACGCTGTTGAAACGGGAAACCTCAAGCATCAGTGCTTTCTCGCTATCGTTGGCTGCCTTGTGGATGGAGATTCCCTCCAGGCTGTTTCCAGCCTGCTGATATTTGTTCAGGATGGATTTGATCCGGACGATCGTGTACAGGATGTAAGGACCGGTGTTTCCCTCGAAGGAAGTGAAGCGGTCAAGGTCAAAGACATAATCCTTGCTGGCCTGGTTGGAAAGATCGCCGTATTTGATGGCGGAAAGGCCTACAATCTTGGCGGTCGCTCTTGCTTCCTCCGGGTCGATCTCATGGTTGTCCATGATCTTATGGTACATCTCCTCGTCGATATCGCGGATCAGGTTCTCCAGACGCATCACGCCACCCTCTCTGGTCTTGAAGGGCTTGCCGTCTTTTCCGTTCATCGTACCGAAGCCCAGGAAGGAAAGTTTGGTATTTTCATCCACAATACCAGCTTTCCTCGCGCAGCGGAATACCTGGATGAAATGCATCTCCTGACGCTTGTCCACAACGTAGAGGATCTCATCGGGATGATAGTCCTCCATACGCTGAACGATGGTAGCCAGATCTGTCGTGGTGTAAAGAGATGCTCCGTCGGATTTCAGGATCATGCAGGGCGGAACTTCTTTCGTATCGGTCTCTTCCTTGACATCAACAACCAGAGCGCCCTGATCCTCGTAAGCCAGTCCCTGCTCTTTCATTTTTTCCACCATACCCGGGATGTAGGGCTGTGCGTCGGACTCGCCCTTCCAGAGATCGAAGGAAACGTTCAGATTTGCGTAGTTTCTCTTCAGGTCCGTCACGGAAACTTCCATAATATGCTTCAGGATGGCCTGATAGCCTCTGTGGCCGTGCTGCAGAAGGTAGGTTGCCTGCATGGCCGCCTCTTTGTATTCCGGATGCTCTTTGGAGTAAGCGCTGGCCGCGGGATAAATCTCCTCCAGCTCGCTGATCGTGAAGGGAGCCACCTTCGGGTACTCGCCGGTGTAGCTCTCATCGAAGTAAACCAGCTCCGGTTTTCTCTTTTTCAGCTCCACGATGATGAGTCCCATCTGCAGGCCCCAGTCGCCCAGATGCACGTCTCCGATGACCTCATGGCCCAAGAAACGGCCCATTCTCTTGATGCTCTCACCGATGATGGCTGATCTTAAATGACCAACGTGCAGGGGTTTTGCCACGTTCGGTCCGCCGTAATCGATGATGATCTTTTTCGGCTCTTTGGCTTTCTCCACGGAAAGATTCTCGTCTGCCTGCATTTTATCAAGATACGCAGCCAGAAACTCCGGGTTCAGCTTCAGATTAATAAAGCCCGGATTCACAACCTGGATATCTGAAAAGATTTCCGAACCGGAAAATGCTTCCACCACCGCATTGGCAATCATAATCGGGGCTTTTTTGTAGGTTTTAGCAGCCGCCATGGCTCCATTACACTGATATTCACATAAATCAGGCCGGTTGGACAGGGTGACTTTGGCGAATTTCTCGTCATAGCCAGCCTTCTGAAAAGCCTGGATCATTTCTTCTGTGATCAAATTCAGAATTTTCTGCATGTATTTCTCCTTTTCTTTTTGCTCGTTTCTCCATACAGCTTCTGCTTTGTGAGCAGAATACTCTTTATTATAGCCTTTCAAACCACTATTTTCAACTGTTTTTCGGGTAAAAAACCTCCACCAGCATAAGGCCCCTCGCCGGGGCTGTAAATCCGGCCAGGTTCCGGTCATTTTTCTGAAAGACTTTCCCGATGCTCTCCGGCTCCCGTTTTCCCATTCCGATCTCCAGAAGGGTGCCTGTGAGAATCCTCACCATATTATAGAGGAAACCGTTTCCCGTAAAATCAAACTCCACTTCCCCCGGAAGTTCCCGGATCTTTACAGACTCCAGACGGCGGACGGTGGACTTCTTCGTCTTCTTCATAGAAGAAAAGCCGCGAAAATCTTTTTCTCCCACCAGAAGGGCTGCTCCCAGGCGCATGGCCTCCACATCCAAAGGCTGATTGAGCGGATAGATCTGCTTCCTCTCAAAAACATTTTTCCCCTCGCCGGTGGCCACCCGGTAACGGTAGGTTTTTCCCAGCGCGTTCAGGCGGCTGTGAAAACGCTCCGGCACTTCCTCCACCCGGACCACGCCGATATCTTCTGGAAGATAAGTGTTCAGTTCGGCTTTGAGTTTCTCCGGATCCAGTTTCCGGTCCGTGTGAAAATTCGCGCTCTGCCCGAGAGCGTGAACACCGGCATCGGTTCTTCCGGCCCCGTCGATCTCCACCGTCTCGCCCAGAAGCCTGGTCAAAGTCTCTTCTATTTTTCCCTGAATAGTCTTTTCCGTATTGCCCTGTCTCTGCCAGCCGTCGTAACGGCTTCCATCATATTGTAAGGTCAGACGGTAATTCATAAAATCCCTCCCCAGAAAAAAAGCTGTCTGGACTTTTCCAGACAGCTCTGTTTCAAATATGAAAAAAGCTGCTGACGGGAATCGGACCCGTGACCTCCGCACTACCAATGCGACGCACTACCGACTGTGCTACAGCAGCTTGTATTAAGCGCCACAAACAATTTACAAAGCTGCTGACGGGAATCGGACCCGTGACCTCCGCACTACCAATGCGACGCACTACCGACTGTGCTACAGCAGCTTATTCAGTTGTTTGCGATTGCTCGCTACAGTTAAGTATACTACTATAACTCCCCGAAAATGTCAACTACTTTTTTCAAGTTTTTTTTGTTTTTTAATCAGTACATTCAATTCAGTCTTTGACGCACAATTTCATAGGCCAGAACACCGGCTGCCACAGAGGCATTCAGAGAGTCAATATCGCCCTTCATCGGGATGGAGGCAATGTAGTCACACTTCTCTTTTACCAGGCGGCTGACGCCCTCTCCTTCGTTTCCAATGACCAGACCAATCGGCCCTTTGAGGTTCAGGCGGTACATGCTCTCTCCGCCCATGTCGGCGCAGACAAACCAGAGTCCCTCTTTTTTCAGCTCGTCAATGGTTGCAGCAAGGTTCGTCACCTTCGCCACCGGCGTATAGTTCAATGCTCCGGCGGAAGTTTTTGCTACCGTAGCAGTCAGACCTACCGCTCGCCTTTTCGGGATAATGACCCCGTGAGCTCCTGCCAGGTTTGCGGTACGGATGATGGCTCCCAGATTGTGGGGATCCTCAATATTGTCCAGAAGGAAAATAAAGGGCTCTTCCCCTTTGTCTCTGGCGTTTTTCAGGATATCCTCCACCTCGGCATACTCGTAAGCTGCCGCATAGGCGATGACGCCCTGATGCTTGCCGGTCTCAGAGAGCTGATCCAGACGTTCCCTTGGTACATATTTGATCAGGGTATCGTGTTTTCTCGCCTCGCGGGTGATACTCAAAATCGGACCGTCCTTGCAGCCGTCCTGCACGAACAGCTTGTCGATGGTCTTTCCGGAACGGAACGCTTCCAGAACCGCGTTTCTTCCTTCGATGGTCAGTTCTTCATATCTCATGCTCTGTCCTCTTCTTTCTTTTCCTCCGCCCAGGTGTCTCCCAGGCCTTCTCTCACCAGTGATACCAGCCTCTCCGTCTCGCCTTTCAGATAAAGATATCCCATCAGCGCTTCAAAGCCTGTGGCCTTCCGGTAGTCCTTCATCGTGGCATTTTTCGCCATCGTATAGGATTTGGCATTTCTGCCCCGTTTATAAACGGCCAGCTCCTCCTCCGTCAGGCTCTCCATAAGTTTATCAATCATCTCCGACTGAGCGGAAGCCTTTACCAGGGCGCTGGTCCTCTTGTGAAGCTTGTTGGGCTGGCAGCTGCCGTGGCGCACGATCAGGGTACGGATCACCAGATCGTAGATGCCGTCCCCGATATAGGCCAGGACCAGAGGCGAGTAGGTGCGGATATCCGCAGTCTCGCCTCCGAACTGTTCTTTCAGGATCTCAGGCAGATCCATTACGCTCTTTTCCATTTGACACCTTCCCGTGTATCTTCCAGCACGATTCCTTTGGAAAGAAGTTCATTGCGGATCTCGTCTGCTCTTGCAAAGTTTCTTGCCTTTCTGGCTGCCTGACGTTCCTCAATGAGAGCTTCGATATCAGCATCCAGCATTTCTTCTTTCTTCTCAGCGATGAGACCCAGCACATCGGAAAGGGAAACGATCTTTTCTTTCAGGGCAGAAAGGAAGGCTTTTGAGCTTTCCTCGCCGGCATGGGTATTTGCAAAACGAACCAGCTCAAAAATAGCGGCCAGAGCGTCCGCCGTGTTGAGGTCGTCATCCATGGCGGCATCAAATTTTTCTTCATAGGAAGAAAGCTGAGAAACCAGCTCTTTTTCTTCCTCTGTCAGCTCCTCTGCGCTGGCATTTGCCAGGAGATGATTCAGGTTGCCCACGGCGTTCTGAATACGCTCCAGAGAGTTTCTGGAGGCTTCCATCAGCTCGGCGCTGAAGTTTAAGGGACTTCTGTAATGAGCGCTCAGCATGAAGAGACGCAGCACCTGAAGATCGTATTTCTCGCCGATCTCACGAACAGTAAAGAAATTGCCCAGAGATTTGCTCATCTTCCGGTTGTCGATGTTCAGGAAAGCGTTGTGGAGCCAGTAGCGGGCAAAGGGCACGCCGTTGCAGCATTCGCTCTGGGCAATCTCGTTCTCATGATGCGGGAAGATCAGATCCTCGCCGCCGGCATGTATATCGATCTCCTCACCCAGATATTTTTTTGACATGACGGAGCACTCAATATGCCAGCCGGGACGGCCGTCGCTCCAGGGTGAAGGCCAGGAGGGCTCGCCCTCTTTTTTCGGTTTCCAGAGAACGAAATCCAGGGGATCTTCCTTCTGATCCTCACCAGTCACGAGAAGGGAACGGCCGCCGCTTCTCAGATCGTCCAGATTTTTGTGGGAAAGTTTTCCGTACTCGGAGAATTTGCGGGTGCGGAAATAAACGGTGCCGTTTACATTGTAGGCATAGCCTTTTTCCATGAGAGTAGAAATCATCTCCACCATTCCGCCGATCTCCTCGGTAGCCTTGGGATGGGTGGTCGCGGGTTTGACGTTCATTCCAGCCATATCTTTCTGACACTCTTTGATGTAACGCTCGGAAACTTCTTTGGAGGAAACGCCTTCCTCGTTGGCTTTTGCGATGATTTTATCATCCACATCGGTAAAGTTGGACACATAGTTGACCTCGTAGCCCTTGTGCTCCATGTAACGGCGGGCTGTGTCAAAAACGATCATCGGGCGGGCATTTCCGATATGGATAAAGTTATAAACCGTGGGGCCGCAGACGTACATCTTGACCTTTCCCGGCTCCAGCGGCACAAATTCTTCTTTTTTCTTTGTCAGTGTGTTGTATAATTTCATGTTCGATCTCCTTTTCCTGTATTTAGCGCCTGCATCCCGGACAGCTGCCGCAGCCTGAAAGCGCGTCCCGGTCTGAACCGGCATAATCCATAAGCCCCACCAGAGAGCAGATGGCCTGAGATGCCATCCCTTCACCGGTTCCGGTAAAACCCAGGCCCTCTTCCGTCGTGGCTTTGAGGTTCAGACGGTTCTCCTCAATTCCCAGAGCCCCGGCAACATTTTTCGTCATCTCTTCCATGTAAGGACGAAGCTTCGGCCTCTGGGCAATGACCGTCGCATCGATATTTTCGATGACATAATTGTTTTCGTCCAGAAGCTTTGCCACATGTTTTAAAAGCTCCACGCTGGAGATGCCTTTATACTGAGGATCCGTATCCGGAAAATGCTTGCCGATATCTCCCAGAGCCGCTGCTCCCAAAAGAGCATCCATGATCGCATGGATCAGGACATCCGCATCCGAATGGCCCAGAAGTCCTTTCTCATAAGGAATCTCCACGCCACCCAGGATCAGTTTTCTGCCTTCCACCAGGCGATGGACATCATATCCCATTCCTACCCGCATTGTTCTGCTCCTTTCTTATAATAAAAAAAGAACCACTCCATCTCTCCATTAGAGACGAAATGATCCGCGGTTCCACTCTACTAAAGATCTAATGATCTTCACTCTTCCTGCATGTAACGTATGCGCTACGGACCAGGTTGGGGCTCTCGCCGTTCTCCTGATCAGCTCCCGGATGCACTTTCAAAAAACCTTCCCCGAAAACTGCTTTCAGCCAGTGGCAGTTTCTCTCTGACGGAGCTTTTGTTCTTCTACTCTTTCCGTTCTCTGCTTTTTATCTATGAGATTTTCTTCACAGTAACCAGTTTATTCATTCCCTGCGGGTTTGTCAATCCTTTTTTCCTTACAAAAAAGACCTCCCGGTTTCCCGGAAGGCCTTTTCGATATTCCAAAAAATTATGCCTCAGTAGCTGCCTCGGTGCTTGCTGCCTCGGTTGCTGCTTCTGTAGCTGCCTCAGTTGCTTTCTCAGTAGCTGCCTCGGTTGCCTTCTCAGTAGCTGCCTCAGTTGCTGCAGTAGTAGCTGCCTCAGTTGCTGCAGTGGTAGCTGCTTCAGTAGCTGCAGTGGTAGCTGCCTCGGTAGCTTTCTCAGTCTCTTTTGTTTTGCTTCCGCAACCTACTGCCATAAGAGATGCAACAGCTGCAACCATAACTAATGCCATAACTTTTTTCTTCATAGTTTTTTCCTCCTCATTAGCGATTCCTTAAGGGATCGCACCTGTTCTTCTAAATTACGTCGCTTATCTTATCACTTTTAAATTCAAATGTCCATGGTTTTTTCATAAAATATCAGAGAAAATTTCCTTAAATTTCTTAATTTTTTTTAAGTTTTGCACAAAAATCATCTTTTTTTCTTTACTAAGGCATAATCTACGATATGATTTTTTACATTCATGACTTCAATCGTCAAATGCTCTGATTCACAGACAAAATGCTCTCCTTCTTCCGGAATCCGGCCGATCAGCTCCGAGATAAAACCGCTGAAGGTATCGTAGGTTTCCGTCGGAAGTTTTTCATCAAAACATTCTGCCACGTCCTCCAGACTCGTATCTCCCTGGATTCTCCAGGTGTTCTCATCCAGCTTCTCGATATCCGCCGGTTCTGCCGGGCCTTTTTCCTCCTCCAGATCTCCCACCAGCGTCTCAATCAAGTCATGGATCGTCACAATACCAAACATGCAGCCGTATTCATCCAGCACCACTGCAAAATAATGGCGTGTCTGTTTCATCTGATTGAAAAGAGCGTTGGCTCTCATCTCCTCCGGGACAAAGAAGGGCTTTTCCACCGCCTGTTTCATGATAAAATCCCGGTCCTTCTGTTCAGAACGGAAATAAATCTTCGTATTTAGGATTCCGATAATATCATCCTGATCTTCCCCGCAGATCGGATAATAGGTGTGGCGGCTCTTTTGAATAATCTCCGCCCACTCCTCCTCGCTGTCTTCCATATAAAGACAGACAGCTTCTCTTTTATGGGTGCTGATCTGGCCTGCCGTCGTATCGTCAAACTCAAAAATATTTTTGATCATCCAGCTTTCTTCTTCCTGGATTGTTCCCTGCTCGTTTCCTTCCGCCAGCATCATCCGGATATCTTCCTCCGTCACCACGACCTCTTCCTCATTGGGATTGATACCCATCAACCTTAAGACAAGGTTGGTGGAAGCTGTCAGAAGCCAGACCAGCGGGGCAAAGGCCACTGACACGCCATAGAGCAGACCGGACATTCCAAGGGCCAGCTTCTCCGTCTTTTTCATCGCGATCCGTTTGGGAACCAGCTCACCGAAGACAAGACTGAAATACGTCAAAATTAAAGTGATAACCAAAACCACAATGGAACGCAGCACCTGCTCCGGCAGGGCAACTCCCAGTTCTCTCAGTTTCCTGATAAGAGGGTCTGCAAAATGATCCGCCGCGAAGGCGCCGCCCAAAAGACCCGCCAGGGTGATGGCCACCTGGATCGTTGACAAAAATTTCGCCGGCTGTTCCGTCAGGGCGGAAATTTTTCCCGCCTTTTTATTTCCTTCCTGGACCATGTGCTTTAATTTGGTCTCATTCATGGAGATCACTGCGATCTCCGCACTGGCAAAAATGGCATTGATAAAAATAAGTACCGCCTGTAAAATAACTGCTTCTATCATTTCTTCTCCTTCAAATTTTTTACATCAGAATAAACATAAAGAGGTATAGCCTCCGGAAAACTCTCCGCAGACTATACCTCCTAGTTATTCATAATGCTACATGAAGCAGTTGTTCTGTCCTTATGGTTATCTCCATCGGAACTGTCGTCCATGTATTACTCACGCTCCTTCATTAATAATATATATAGAAAGAGCAGGTAGCGGGAATCGAACCCGTCTCTCCAGCTTGGGAAGCTAGCGTTCTACCGATGAACTATACCTGCAATTTGAAAAAAGATGATGACAAGCTCTGCCATCATCTTGTAGTAGCGGAAGGGAGATTTGAACTCTCGACACCACGGGTATGAACCGTGTGCTCTAGCCAACTGAGCTATTCCGCCAGATTCATGGGGCCTATAGGGCTCGAACCTATGACCCTCTGCTTGTAAGGCAGATGCTCTCCCAGCTGAGCTAAGACCCCATGTAAGCTGTCATTCCGTTTTCATCACTTCCTGACGCTCACTCAGTATACTATAGACTTTTGGAAATGTCAAGGGAATTTTTCAAATTTTTTCAACAAATTCTACTTTTTCTCCGTCGGGCCCGCTGACAAAGAAAAAACGAATTCCTTTTTCCAGAAGAGGAAGCTCCTGAATCGTGTGATTCCGCATGGAAAAACCGCTCTTTTTCGCCTCGTCAAAGGCTTCCCGGGCATTTCTTACCCGCAGGGCAATGTGGTCGAGTCTTCCCTCTTTTCGCTGTCTCAGCTCTTCCAGTCCAGAACCGATCATTTCCAATACCTCAATGACAAAGCCGGCCTTTTCCAGATAATGAATCTGAATATCGCCTTCCGGTGTGGACAGATACCCTCTGCTGATAGTACGGAAACCCATCTTTCCATAAAAGTTTTCCGTACTCTCCATATTTTCTACCTTCAGTGCCAGATGAGACCAGCCGGTAAGTCCGGATTTTCCATGATAAGCAAGGGCCTCATCCCGGCAGAACTCCAGAACCTCCCCGCCGGGGCCGTAAAAATTGATCCCCCGCACGCCTTTTTCTCCCAGGTGCTCATAGAACGTCAGCCCCTCCGGCGTTGACAGATGAACCTTCAGTCCTTTTTCCTTCGCAAGAGCAGCCTCCCTCTCAAGCTCCGGCGCCTCCATGGCAAAATGATCCCATTTTCCATTGCTCAGATGAGCAGCCTCATCTTTCAGTCTTCCTGCCGGTTCCACCAGTTCTAATACCAGATTTTCTTTTTTTAGAAGAGCGATCTCTGTTCTCCCGTTCATCACCACGATCCGCTGCTGGATTTTCTCAAAGCCGAGTTTCTCCTCATACCAGGCCACATCCCGTTTCAGATCTCCCGTCAGGATCCCCAGATGATCCACTCCAATGATCTCATTTTCCAAACTCATAAACCTTCCCCTTTCTGCCGCTGTTATTTACTGCCAGTATAACACATTTTTTTCGTATTCGCGTCATATTTTTCCAGCGGCAGCGTTTTATTCATTAGAACGATGAAGCTTCAGGAATTTTCCCAGCGCCCGGTTCCGGTTTCTATCCAGGTACTTCAGTATCACGCCGGTATTTACCATGTCCCTCTGACGAGGCGGCAGTTTCCGGTATTCCCCAAGACTGCTCCACCAGTAATCTTCCGGTTTCAGAGCCAGCTTCTGTTCTATCGCGATCATATGGATCCTGCGGCAGCTTTCGATGAGTTCTTCGTGATCCATCAGTTCCCGGGACTTGTTTTTCCGTACAAGCTGCACTTCCTCGCCTTTATGATGCGCGCTGTAATGGGCGGCGAAATTCTTCACCACGGCATCTGCCGCTTCGGCAAGCTTTCCCTCCGAATCGCCCAGCACCAGAAAATGGCATTCCTCGTCGGTAACGCAAAAAGCAAAAATATCCAGCTCCTTTTCCTTTTTCTGCTCCTCTACCAGATCCAGGAATTTTTTCTTATCCCGCTCATCTGCAAAGGGCTGATTTTCAGCCCGCAGAACATCGTGACAAACCTTCATCTTATCCATTCTTCTTCTCCTTTTCGTTTTGTCCCGATGACAGAGCTTCCTGTGTCAAAAGCACAAAATTTATTAAGAAAAGTATAGTATATACCTTGCTATTATTCAAGCAATTCTTTATTTCTGCAACAATAAGTTGCACAGAATGGATTGTTTATAAAAGTGCGTCAAAAAATACTTTTTTTCGTTTAAAAATGTTTCATAACGTTGCAGGCGTTGCCTTTTTTCCGCCCCAACTCTTCTTTCCCATGCAAACAGCCCCTCAGTCAGATTCTTCCAACTGAGGGGCTGTCCCTTTTATTATCTTTACTTGAAGTATGCCACACCGGACTCAAAGATCTTCATGTCCTGGTCGCCGTAAATATTGATGGCTACGGAATCGCCACGTCTCTCTGCATGACCCATCTTTCCGAATACACGACCATCCGGACTCGTGATTCCTTCGATGGCTGCATAGGAGCCGTTTACATTCCACTCTTCGTTCTCCACACAAAGCTTGCCATCCGCATCCACATAACGGGTTGCCACCTGTCCATTGGCAAAGAGCTTCTTCAGCCACTCTTCGTTTGCCACAAAGCGGCCCTCACCATGAGAAGCGGGGATCGCATAGGTTTTGCCGAGTTCAGCCAGAGCGAGCCACGGAGACTTGTTGCTGACCACCTTCGTGTAAACCATCTTGGAAATGTGACGGCCGATGGTGTTGAAGGTCAGTGTCGGAGAATCCTCTTTCTGACCACGGATCTCGCCATAGGGGACCAGTCCCAGCTTGATCAGGGCCTGGAAGCCGTTGCAGACACCCAAGGCCAGTCCGTCTCTCTCATTCAGAAGACGCATAACGGCCTCTTTGATCTTTGCATTCTGGAAGGCCGTCGCAAAGAATTTCGCGGAGCCATCCGGCTCGTCGCCTGCGGAGAAGCCGCCGGGGAACATGATGATCTGGGCCTGATCGATGGATTTTTCAAAAATATTGACAGAATCGCGGATATCCTCTGCAGTCAGGTTCTTGAATACCTTTACATCCACCTCTGCCCCTGCGTGCTCAAAGGCTTTGGTGCTGTCATACTCGCAGTTGGTGCCGGGGAATACCGGGATAAATACGCGGGGTTTCGCGATCTTGTGTTTGCATACATAGACGCTTTCTGCCTGATAGCAGGTATCCGGATACTCTTCCCCTTTGGTGGTCTCGCCGGATACAGTCTTGAAGACTTTTTCCAGAGTACTCTTCCATGCATTTTCTGCATCCTGGAGGGACAGCTCCATATCGCAGTAACGGAGAACCGGCTCTGCAAGGACTTCACCAACTACCGTATAGGTGACGGCCAGTTCACCGACCTTCTCGGACGGAACTTCTGCCACGATGCAGCCGAAGCCTTCCTCAAAGAGATCTCTCTTATCCACAGAATGTTCAATCTTCACACCAAGACCGTTTCCGAAGGCCATCTTGCTCACTGCTGCTGCCAGGCCATTGGCATCCAGCGCATAGGAAGCTACGATTCTTCCAGCTTTGATATCCTCATGGAATTTTCCGTACTGATCCATCACCTGATCATATTTCGGAAGGTCATATTCATCCTTCTCGATCTTCACAAGAACCAGTTTGTCTCCTGCTTTCTTAAGCTCCGGAGTCACGATATTCTTATCACTGGCCACATCCACTGCGAAGGATACCAGTGTCGGCGGAACATCAATCTCGTTAAAACTTCCGGACATACTGTCCTTACCACCAATGGAGGGCAGACCAAAGCTGAGCTGTGCGCTGTAAGCGCCCAGAAGGGCTGCAAAGGGCTGGCTCCAGCGTTTCGGATCTTCCGTCATGCGGCGGAAATACTCCTGGAAGGTGAAACGGATCTTGCTGTAATCTCCACCAACAGCCACAATGCGGGATACGGATTCCAGAACTGCATAGACTGCTCCGTGGTAAGGGCTCCAGCTGGAAAGATAGGGATCGAAACCATAGCTCATCATGGTAACGGTATCGGTCTTTCCTTTGAGAACCGGAAGCTTCGCTACCATGGCCTGGGTCTCAGTGAGCTGATATTTTCCGCCGTAAGGCATCAGAACACTGCCTGCACCGATGGAACTGTCGAACATTTCCACCAGTCCCTTCTGGGAGCAGCAATTCAGATCTTTCAGCGTATCCAGCCATTTGGCTCTGACATCGGCTACCTCTTCCCGTTTGAAGAAGGAATCCTTTTTGGAAGGAATCTCTACATAAACGTCGGTCTCCTGATGAGCTCCGTTCGTATCCAGGAAGGCTCTGGAGATATTTACGATCTCTTTTCCTCTCCATACCAGAACCAGACGCGGACTCTCGGTCACGACTGCAACTTCTACGGCCTCCAGGTTCTCCTCCTTGGCATATTTGAGGAACTCATCCACATCTTTCGGATCCACAACAACTGCCATACGCTCCTGAGACTCGGAAATGGCAATCTCGGTTCCGTCAAGACCTGCATATTTTTTCGGCACCTTGTCGAGGTTGACACGAAGGCCCGGAGCCAGCTCTCCGATGGCAACAGAGACACCGCCCGCACCGAAGTCGTTACATTTCTTAATCAGGCTGCTGACCTCCGGGCGACGGAACATACGCTGGATCTTACGCTCAGTGGGAGCATTACCTTTCTGCACCTCTGCGCCGCAGACCTCAATGGAAGCCTCTGTATGTACTTTGGAAGAACCGGTAGCTCCGCCGATTCCGTCACGGCCGGTCCGTCCGCCCAGAAGAATGATGATATCTCCCGGATCCGAATTTTCTCTTTTGACAGCTTTTCTCGGAGCTGCGCCCATAACTGCGCCGATCTCCATACGCTTTGCCACATAATCCGGATGATAAATTTCTTTTACATAACCGGTAGCCAGACCGATCTGGTTTCCATAGGAGCTATAGCCGTGAGCTGCGCTGCGGACGATCTTCTTCTGCGGCAGTTTGCCTTTCAGCGTCTCCTTCACAGATACGGTCGGATCAGCAGCTCCGGTCACACGCATGGCCTGATATACATAGGTACGGCCTGACAGCGGATCCCGGATAGCTCCTCCCAGACAGGTTGCAGCGCCACCGAAGGGCTCAATCTCTGTGGGATGGTTATGGGTCTCGTTCTTGAAATTCACCAGCCACTCTTCAGTCTTTCCGTCGATCTCCACCGGAACTACGATACTGCAGGCGTTGATCTCATCGGATTCCTCCTGATCTTCCAGCCTGCCTTCTTTTTTCAGCTTCCGCATGGCCATCAGAGCCAGATCCATCAGGCAGACGAATTTATCGTCTCTTCCCTTGAAAATCTCCTTGTGATCCTTCAGATACTCCTCATAGGTTGCTTCCATGGGCTTGCGGTAATCGCCGTCGCCGAAAGTCACATTTTTAAGCTCTGTGGAGAAGGTGGTATGACGGCAGTGGTCGGACCAGTAGGTATCCAGCACACGGATCTCTGTCACGGAAGGATTGCGTTTCTCTTCATTTTTATAATAATTCTGAATATGAAGAAAATCCTTAAAGGTCATAGCAAGATTTAAAGAGTCATAGAGCTTTTTCAGTTCTTCTTCAGGCATATCCTGGAAGCCGTCAAAAATCTTTACATCTTCCGGCTCGTCAAAATGAGTTTCCAGTGTCTCAGGCTTCTCCATGCCTGTTTCTCTGGAATCCACAGGGTTAATGCAATGGTTCTTGATCGCCTCAAACTGTTCGTCGGTGATGTTTCCTTCAATGACATAGGTGGTAGCTGATTTAATGATCGGCTCCTCATCCTCTTTCAGGAATTTCACACACTGAACGGCAGAATCTGCTCTCTGGTCAAACTGTCCCGGAAGAAATTCCACGGAAAACACCCGGTCACTGGGACCGGTCTTAAAACTTTCACGGTAAAGAGTATCCACCGGAGGCTCTGAAAAAACAGTCCTGCATGCTTTCTCAAAGACTTCGTCTGAGATATGTTCCACATCGTAACGAATCAGAACCCGAACACCAGTCACCTCGGAAATTCCAAGATAACTGTGGATTTCATGCTTCAAATCTTTCGCCTGAACGGCAAAATCCGGCTTTTTTTCCACATAAACTCTTCTTACGCTGCTCATAGTTTCCTCCATATTCTGCGTGTTTTGTTCGCACATCCGCTGATTGTACCTCATCATTGTAACACCGGTCTTTCTATCTTTCAAGAAAGAAATCCCTCAACTTTTCCAAAAGGCCGCGAGCTCTTCCTCCACATTCCAGAGACCGCAGCTTCTCACATCTGTCCATTCCCTCGGAAACATTACCCGGTATTCCCATTCACAGAACCGTTCATCCAGAAGAAGAATCACGCCACGATCCTCCTTTGTCCGGATCACCCGGCCCGCGGACTGGAGGACCTTATTCATGCCCGGAATCCGGTAGGCATAGGCAAAACCGTCCATTCCCCGGCTGTCATAATAGTCTTTCAAAAGCTCCCGCTCCGCACAGACCTGGGGAAGCCCGGTACCGACAATGACAGCACCGATCAGCCGTTCTCCCTTAAGATCAATACCTTCACCGAAAATGCCGCCCATGACGCAGAAGCCGATGAGGCTCTGTTCGCCCTCCGTCTCCTCAAAGGCCTTCAGAAATTCTTCCCTCTTTTCCTCCGTCATACCGCTTTTCTGATAGAGGGTACGAAACTCTGCTCCCCAGCGCGTTTCAAAGCTGGCTCCTACGTCCTCCAGCATCCTGTAGGAAGGAAAGAATACCATATAATTTCCCCTGCAGCCGGAAACTGTCTTCTTGATGTAATCCGCAATCCGCTCATATTCCTTCGGCCCCCGGCGCTTATAGCGGGAGCTCACATCCCTTCCGATGAGCACCCGCCGCTGTTCTGGCAGGAAGGGTGTTTTAGCATAAACGGCGTAATCGTCCTTCGCCTGACTTAAAAGGCTCTGATAATAAGTCACCGGAAGAAGGGTTGCAGAGAAGAAAACCGTACTGTTTCCCTTATTCAGGCATTCCTGAATGGCCGTCGAGGTGTCGATGCAGAAAAGCTTCACCAGAAAACTTCCGTTCTCATCCAGCATGCTGTAGATCACATAGCTTTCATCCAGCCGGTCCGCGATCTTGAAAAACTGGTCGATCTGAAAATAGAGATCCAGCAGTTTTTTCCTCTCTTCCCCCGGCGGCTCCTCCTCCAGATACTCCTCCAGAAGCCCCTCCGCACTCATGAGCATTACTGGAAAACCTTCCAGACTTTTCATCACCCGGCAGCCTTCCTCACACTCTCTTTTCCAGGCCAGCATCTGACGGTTTACCCGATCCAGCTGACCCACCAGCTTCTTTCCCCGGTAATTACGGCCGCTGTCCTTGTTTTTCTGCTGAATGACCTTTTTCGCCTCCAGGAAATCTTCTTTATAGAGAAGGGCGCTGTACATCTCTCTTCCCCGCTCCACCAGATTATGGGCCTCATCGATGAGAAAAATGTAAGAACCTTTTCCGCTGCTTCCCTCCCCGAAAAAGCGTTTCAGATGGGCGGTTGGATCAAAAACATAATTGTAGTCGCAGATTACCGCATCCACCCAGGTGGAGACGTCGAGACTCAGCTCAAAAGGGCAGACATTCCATTTTTCACTCTGATTTAAAAGAGCCTCCCTGGAAAAATCGTCTGTCTCCTTGAGCATCTCAAACACCGCATCGTTGATCCGGTCAAAATGCCCTTTCGCATAGGGACAGTGGACGGGATCACACTCCGCCTCCTCCAGAGGACAGATCTTCTCCTTGGCCGTCAGCGTCACCACCTTATAGGAAAGACCCTGTTTTTTCAAGAGACCGAAAGCCTCCTCCGCCACCGTCCTTGTGATTGTCTTCGCCGTGAGATAAAAAATCTTCTCGCCCAGACCCTCTCCTACGGCTTTTACCGCCGGAAACACCGTGGAGATGGTCTTTCCCACACCCGTAGGCGCCTGAATAAAGATTTTCTTCTTCCGCTCAATGGTCCGATAAACTGCCGCCGCCAGATCTTTCTGGCCTTCCCGGTAAGGAAAAGGAAAGCGTATCTTCCGGATGGATGCCTGGCGTTTCTCCTTCCAGAGAATCTGAAATTCGCACCATTTTCGATACTCCCGGATCAGTTCATCGAACCACTCCTTAAGCTCCTCCGTGGAATAAATATAGGGAAACCGCCGGATCTCCTCGCTTTCCAGATTGCAGTAGGTCATCTGGATCCCAATCTTTGAAAGCTTCTTCTGCACTGCATAGATACAGGCATAGCATTTCGCCTGAGCCAGGTGAACCGCCACCGGCTCCTCCAGAAAAATCAATGGACGGTAGATTCCTTTGATCTCATCTATAATCTCTTGCCCGTCTTCTGTAAAAATGCCGTCCGCCCGGCCCTCCACAGAAAGCTCATAGCTGCCCGTTTCCGAATCTTCCGGCATGCTCTCCTTTCCGGAAAGTGGAAAGGTCTCCATATATTTCAGCGGCACCTCTGCCCGGTAATCAGCTCCCATCTGCCCCTGGATCTTCCGGTGCAGTCTGCTGCCCAGCTGCATGGCTTCCTTGTCTGCTATCCCGCCCTTCCGGTTATCAATATCGCCACTTCTCAGAATAAATTCCACCAGATTTCTCACTGAAATACGGATTGTCTTCACGCTTTTGTCCTCCCGGCTCCAGCCTTTTCCCGGCTTTCTCCGGCCGGGTCTGCTGCTCTATCTTACCACATTCCGCGTAAAAGACAAAAGAAAAAATAAATCAGCCCCATTCCGTCATGTATTTCCGGAATTTCAACGGAAGAAGCTGCTGTTGAAGTCCTCCGTTTTCCCGCTCCCGGATAGCGATCGTATCCACGAACCTTTTCCAGAGCTCCTCATAGGCTTTTTCCCCGTCCGACTGCTCCAGAAGCTCTGTCTTCGGCGCTTCCCCTCTGAAAAGATACCAGGGAGCTCCCGGCTGATGAAGAAGACTCATCTGATGATGCCTGTCGAAAATCAGGAAACGCTCCCCGGGATAACGGTTGGCGAAATGGTCTCCAATCAGCGGCAGAATCTGTCCGAAAGGCTCAATCTCCGAATAGAGAAGTTTCCCTTTCATCTCCTGAAACCTTATAAATCCAAGATAACGATGAGCCTCCCTGGCTACTGTCCTGGATAAGGTCATAACCTGAAAAATACAGGGTTCCTGGATATTTTCCATCAGGCGGTAAACGCTGCCGTTTTTCCTCTGGGCCAGGGAAAGCCCCAGCACCACGCTCCGGTAGACTGCCTCCGCTTTTTCCTTCTCTTCCGCCAGCGTGGCCTGATAAATACTCTCCCAGCAGTTCTGACCCATGCGCCGCCGGATCGTCCCTGCCACTTTTTCTGCCTTTTCTCCATCGGTCTCCACTCTCCGGTATTCGGAAAAAAGCTCCATCTCATGATCCGGACCTGCCTCCAGCTTTACCCTGTCATGGCCGACTCTGCTGGCCCAGGCATCATAAACTCCGGTGAGGATCCCTTCCATACTGTCCTCGCACTGAAAAATCACCCGGTTCATCTTATCTCCTCCTCTTGTTCTCTAACTCTGAAGCAGCTTCATCACCGCCTGACTGTCTGAAAAACGGCTGTCATCAAAGAGCCTCAGCTGCTGATAGTTCCCGACCTCCGGAAGTGTCTGGTCTCTCTGGCTCAACAGATTCCTCAAAATAAAGTCCTCATCCATCTTCAGCGGATACTGCGTCTTTCCCTTGCAGGTGATAAAATAGACAGCCCGCTTCAGCACCACACCGATCTTCTTCAGATCCTCAAAATCCAGACTGGAAAACCGTCTGGCCTTCACAATCCTCTGGGCGGATTTCACACCGATGCCCGGCACCCGAAGAAGCGTCTCGTAGGGGGCACGGTTGATCTCCACCGGAAAATGCTCCATATGTCCCAGCGCCCAGTCGCATTTCGGATCCAGAAACACATTGAAATTTGGATGTTTTTCCGAGAGAAGTTCCTTCGCCTCAAAGCCATAGTAGCGAAGAAGCCAGTCCGCCTGATAAAGCCGGTGTTCCCGAAGAAGCGGCGGGCCTCCGGGCAATGCCGGAAGAAGACTGTCATCATTTACCCGGACGAAAGCAGAGTAAAAGACCCGTTTCAGTTCAAAACGCTGATAGAGTGACTCCGCCACAGAGACGATCTCATAATCGCTCTCTCCCGACGCCCCTATAATCATCTGGGTGCTCTGTCCCGCCGGCACGAACTGGGGAGCACTCCTGTACAGGGTCAGTTCCTCCTGATTGTGATTTCTCCTGGTCTGGATCTGCCTCATCGGCGTCAAAATGGTCCGGCGGCTCTTATGAGGAGCCAGCCGTTTCAACGCATCCGCCGTGGGCAGCTCCAGATTGATGCTCATGCGGTCTGCCAGAAAGCCCGTCTTCTCAATGAGTTCCTCCGGTGCCCCCGGAATTGCCTTCACATGGATGTAACCCTGAAAATGATAGACCTTTCTGAGCCGGTAGAGTGTCTGGTAGAGAAGCTCCATCGTAAAGGCTGGGTTCTGAAAAACGCCGGAACTTAAAAACAGGCCTTCGATATAATTCCTGCGGTAAAACTCCATGGTCAGCTGACAGACCTCGTCCGGAGTGAAGGCAGCTCTCGGCACATCATTGGAACAGCGGTTAACGCAGTAATGACAGTCAAAAACGCACTCGTTGGTAAGCAGAATTTTCAGAAGGGAAATACACCTTCCATCCGCTGAAAAACTGTGGCAGATCCCGGCCTCTACACAGTTTCCCATGCCTTTCCCGTCCCCCCGGCGTCCATTGCCGCTGGAGGTACAGGCCACATCGTATTTTGCCGCATCCGTCAGGATATGTAGTTTTTCTCCTATCGTCATCTGTTCCGTAATCTTCATAGAAACTCCGTTCTGCCGTCTCCCCGGCACGATCTTACTCTGGTTGCATCATTGTTCGAACGTTTGTTCCTAGTATAGCACAGATATTTTTTGAAATCAAGACTATTTTTCGAATATTTGTTCTGGTATAATCTGGGTATCCTTCCTAAGGCAGCTGCTAACAGCCCAACAGCAAAACAGGCTGCACAATTCTATAAAAAAGAAGACCGCCATGGATTTTCTCCATAACAGTCTTCCTGTATTTTCCTTACTTATTCTGTTTTTCTTATTTTCCCAGTCCTTCCAGTTCCACAAGCCAGATCGCCGCGCTGGCATCGCTGGGCATCCGAAGATCTCCTCTCGGGGAAACGGCTACTGTTCCCACCTTCGGGCCGTCCGGCAGACAGGAACGCTTGAACTGCTGAGCGAAAAATCTCCGGTAAAAGGTCTTCAGCCATTTCAGGATCACTTCTTTATCATAAGTTCCCTCAAAGGCCAGAAGCGCCAGCCGATAGATTTTCGCCGGTCGGAAGCCGAAACGCAGGATATAGTATAAGAAGAAATCGTGAAGCTCGTAGGGTCCCACCAGATCCTCTGTCTTCTGAGCAATCTTTCCATCTTTGGGAGGAAGAAGCTCCGGACTCACCGGCGTATCCAGAATATCCAGCAGCACGGCACTCAGTCTCTCATCCTTGCAAGTATCCGCATAATAGCGCACCAGATGGCGCACCAATGTCTTCGGTACGGAGGCGTTGACGCCGTACATGGACATGTGATCTCCGTTATAGGTGGCCCAGCCCAGAGCCAGCTCGGACATATCGCCGGTTCCGATCACCATGCCGCCGGACTGGTTGGCGATATCCATCAATACCTGGGTCCTCTCCCTGGCCTGGCAGTTTTCGTAGGTCACATCATGATCTTCCTCGCTGTGACCGATATCTGAAAAATGCTGGCGCACCGCTTTCTTGATATCCACCTCTTTTAAGGAAGCTCCCAGGCGTCTCGTGAGCTCACAGGCGTTCTTATAGGTCCGATCTGTCGTTCCAAAGCAGGGCATGGTCACAGCCGTGATGGAGCTTCTGTCAATACCGAGAAGATCAAAGGCCCGGGCCGTTACAAGGAGGGCAAGCGTGGAATCCAGCCCCCCGGAAATTCCCACGGTAACATTTTTGCAGCCCGTATGTTTCAGCCGTTTTTTCAGCCCCATGGCCTGAATGCTGAAGATCTCCTCACAGCGCTGCGCTTTCCGCCGCTCGTCCGAGGGAACAAAAGGAGCCAGATCAATAAAACGGGTCAGCTTCGTCTCTCTCTCTTCCAGATGGAAGAGAACCTCCTCGTAGCCTTCCCTTCCTCTGACAGAAAAAGTGGTCTGTTTTCTCCGGTCCGCCCGGAGTCTCTGAATATCCAGTTCCGTCACGATCCTGCTGTTTTTAAACAGCGGAGATTCCGCCAGTATCACTCCGTTCTCCGCAATGACGTTATGGCCGCCAAAGACCAGATCCGTACTGGACTCGCCTTCTCCCGCACTGGCGTAGACATAACCGCAGAGCAGGCGGGCAGACTGGCCGGAGATCAGATTTCTGCGGTAACTGTTTTTCCCGGTGGTCTCGTCGCTGGCAGAGAGGTTGACAATCACCGTCGCTCCTGCCATGGCATGGGAAATACTGGGCGGCATCGGCGTCCAGAGATCTTCGCAAAGCTCCGCTGCCACAGAAAGCCCCCGTACCTCCGGGCAGGAAAAGAGTATCTTACTTCCGAAGGAAACCCTCTTCCCATTCACTGTCACCCAGGTCACTTCTTCCTCTCCCGGCGTAAAGTTTCTCTCCTCATAAAATTCCGAGTAAGCCGGCAGAAAGCGCTTCGGCACCAGTCCCAGCAGCTCTCCGTCAGAAATAACCGCCGCCACATTATAAAGCTTTCCGTCCTTTTCCCAAGGAAGCCCCACAAAGACTAGCATTTTCTTTCCGAGGCTGTGCATCACAAGCTCTGTAAGCCCCCGGCGCGCCTTCTCCAGAAGTTCCTCCTGCCAGAAAAGATCCCCGCAGGTATAGCCGGTAAGACAGAGCTCCGGATAAACCAGAAGCTGGATTCCATCCTTCCAGGCCTGATCCATCCCCTGAGCGATGAGTTCCTTATTGTAATCTACGTCCGCTACCCGGATCTCCGGCGTTGAAGCCGCCACTTTTATAAAACCGTCCCGCATGACAAAAGTCCTCCTATCGGCTTTTTTTCAGAAGTTCCTTCAGTTCCTCCGGCGTAAAGGTATAGCCGCTGTTGCAGAAATGACATTTGAGTTCGATGGGATTGCCCTCCTTGATCATAGAGGTCAGTTCCTTCTCGCCTAAGCTTACCAGCACCTTTTCCACCCGCTCTTTGCTGCAGTCACAGTGAAATTCCGCGGGAACCTTCTCTGAAATCTCCGGCTGGAACTCTCCCAGGAGTTCGTTTAAAATATCCTCCGGCGTCATTCCCTGATTCAGCATGCTTGTCACGCTCTGCACCTCAGAAATCTTTTTCTCGAGTGCTTCAATGACTTTTTCATCGGTAAAGGGCATCAGCTGAATGATAAAGCCGCCTGCCTGCTTCACCGTATTGTCTTTCTCCATCAGAACACCCAGCCCCACAGAGGAAGGCACCTGCTCAGAGGTAGCAAAATAATAGGTGAGATCGTCGCCGAGCTCTCCGGTCTCCAGAGCCACCTGACCCACATAGGGCTCCTTAAGGCCCATATCCTTGATCACGCGAAGCATACCGTGACCTACGGCTCCGCCCACGTCCAGTTTTCCAAGGGCATTGGCCGGAAGCATCACCTCCGGATTGTCCACATAGCCTTTCACATGACCCTGGCTGTCCGCCGTCACTGTGAGGCCGCCGATAGGGCCGTCACCCTTCACCTGAATGGTCAGAACATCCTTCTCGCCCTTCATCATGACACCCATCATGGCGCCGCCGGTGAGAAGACGTCCGAGAGCCGCCGTGGCCACCGGACTGGTATTATGAGCAAGCCGCGCTTTCTCCACCAGTTCTCTTGTCGTTGCCGCAAAAGCACGGATCTGATTGTCTGCCGCCGTTGCTCTTACAATATAATCTCCCATATATTTAAAACCAAACCTTTCTGTTTTTTCATTTGCCCTGTTCTCTGGCAATAAAGTAGAGGCGTTCACTGTCGCTCTTCGGAGCCTCCCTGGTAAAAGCGTCATATTCCGCCACAAACTCCATTCCAGCCTCCCGGATCAGCTCTTTTACCCGTTCCGGTTCAAAGGCTTTCTGGAAATGCGTCTCTTCGTATTTCCGATAAAGATCGTCCTCCTCCTTTCGGAAAATGGTGAGGTCATACTCGTTCACTCCATCTTCCTCGTAGAAGGTGTTTTCCCAGATAAAGCTGCACTCCTCCCGGTTCTCCGCGATCACGGAATCGCCGAGGATCTCCCGGTATTTGTAAGGTGTGTTCAGATCGAACACGAAGATTCCGCCGGGATCCAGATAATTGTTGGCCAGACGCAGAACCTCCAGAAGATCCTCCTCGGACTCCAGATAATTGATAGAATCGCAGATGCACACGATGGCCCGGACCGTGCCATAAAGTTCAAACTCTCTCATATCCTGCTGTAAATAGAGGATGTCCAGACCTTTGCGGCTTCTTTTGTCCATGGCAATCTCCAGCATATCCGCGGAGAGATCAACGCCGATCATATCGTAACCTTTCTCTGCCAGAAGTTCCGTCATGCTTCCCGTACCGCAGCCAAGATCCAGCACCAGCCCGTCGGTAATGCCGTACTCTTCCAGAATACCGGTCACATATTCCGCCCACTCTTCATAGGGCACATTGTCCATGAAGGTATCGTACACATATGCGAAACCTTCATAGCTTCTATGAATCGTATCATCCATCTTTAATTCTCCTGAATGTATTTTTTCAGAAATGCCAGCAACTGATCCATCTCTTCATCCGTACCGATGGTGATACGGAGATAATTGTCAATCCTGGGCTTGTTGAAGTACCGCACAAAAATCTTTTTGATCTTCAACGCCTCAAAAAGTTCCCGGGCAGAGATCCGCTCATGCGTCACAAAGAGGAAGTTTGCCATGGAATCCCCGAAGGAAAAGCCCAGTCTGGAAAGTTCTTTCTTGACCCGCTCCCGGGTGGCGATGATCTTCCCGCAGCACTCCTCAAAGTAAGCCGGATCCGCAAGAGCCGCCTTGCCAAGCTCCAGGGCCGGGCGGTTCATCGTATAGGAATTGAAGGAATATTTCACATCATTCAGATATTTGATGAGCACCTTGCTTCCGAATGCATAACCGATTCGCATACCCGCCATGGACCGGGATTTTGAAAAGGTCTGCACCACCAGCACATTGTCATATTTGTGAACCAGCTCCAGAGCGCTCTTTCCGCCGAAATCCACATAAGCCTCATCAATGATGACCACTACGTCCTGATTGTGACGGATGATATCCTCGATCTCGGAGAGCTCCATAAGGATTCCTGTAGGAGCGTTGGGATTCGGAAAGACCACGCCGCCATTTTCCCGGTAATAATCCTCTTTCACAATCCGGAAATCCTTATCCAGCGGCTGACACTCATACGGAATCCGGAACACATCTGCCCAGACATCGTAGAAGGAATAGGTGATATCCGGGAAAAAGACCGGCTTTCCGGAATTGAAAAAGGTCAGAAAGCACATCGCCAGAACATCATCGGAACCCACTCCCACGAAAATCTCGTCCCGATCCATGTGATAGGTTTCTGCCAGCGCATCCACCAGGGTATCGCAGGCCGGCTCCGGATACAGACGAAAAGCCTCTGTGTTCATTTTTTCCAGACATTCTTTTACTTTCGGTGAAGGCGGATACGGATTTTCATTGGTATTCAGCTTGATCACATCCACAAATTTCGGCTGCTCTCCCGGTGTATAGGGAACCACCGTGCGGACATTTTTTTCCCATGTTCTCATTTTTTTACCCTTTCTGTCATAATGCTCTTAATTAGCGGTATTTTTTCATCAGCTCTTCAAAATGAGGAAGAGAGCGGAGGATCATCTCATAGGAAACGCAGTAGGCCAGACGCACATAGCCCGGGCAGGCAAAAGAACTTCCCGGAACCAGCAGAAGATTCTGTTTCTTGGCCTCCTCACAAAATTCTTTCTCATCCTCCACCGGAGATTTCACGAAGAGATAGAAAGCTCCCTCCGGTTTGATGCAGGAAAGGCCGGCTTTCTTAAGCCCCTCATAAAGTGTTTCCCTGTTTCTGTCATAGTAAGCGATATCGGCTTTCTCTTCCAGGCACCGGGCCACGACTCTCTGGAAGAAGGATGGCGCATTGACATAGCCCAGGATTCTGGTGGCTACATTGGCCGCATTCTTGATCGCCTCGCTGTCGTCCATCTCTGTGGGCAGAACCAGATAACCGATCCGCTCGCCGGGAAGGGACAGGGATTTACTGAAGGAATAGCCCACGATCGTGTTCCAGTAGAAATCCGGAATCCAGGGAACCTCCACACCGCCGTATACCAGCTCCCGATACGGCTCGTCAGATATGAGATAGATCGATGTCCCATATTCCTTCTGCTTTTTCTCCAGAATCTCTGCAAGGTTTCTCAAGGTCTCCGCAGAATAAACCACGCCGGTAGGATTGTTCGGCGTATTGACGATGACCGCCTTGGTCTTCTCTGTCAGGAGCTCCTCGAACGCCTCAAGATTCGGCTGAAAAGTCTCGGTGTTCGGCGATACTACCTTCAGAACACCGTCATAATTGGTCACATAGGCGCGATACTCTCCGAAATATGGAGCAAAGGCAATGACTTCATTCCCCGGATTCAGCAGCGTCTTGAAGATTACATTCATTCCGCCGGCAGCACCTACGGTCATCACCAGATTGCTCTCGTCATAGTGGGTTCCGAAACGGTTGTTCAGAGAATCTGCCACCGCTTTCCGCACGTCCTCATAGCCGGAATTGCTCATGTAACCATGAACCATCAGGGAATCTTCCTCATTCAGAACATGGAGTGCTGCCTCTTTCACCGCCTCTGGAGCCGGCACATTGGGATTTCCCAGGCTGAAATCATAGACATTCTCCGCCCCGTAAATGGAAGCGAGCCTTTTGCCCTCCTCAAACATGGCACGGATCGCTGAACTGTTTTTTACATAGCCCTGCATTTTTTCTGAAATCATTGTTATCCTTCTTTCTATTTTCTATATAATTTTGCATAAATACCGTTTTTTGCAAGAAGTTCTTCGTGCGTTCCTTCCTCCTCGATACCCTTTTCAGTCAGGACAAGGATTCGCTCCGCGTTGCGGATCGTGGAAAGACGATGGGCGATAACAAAGGTGGTGCGGTTTTTCGCCAGTTTTTCCAGGGATTCCTGGACGATCTTCTCGCTCTCGTTATCGAGGGCTGAGGTAGCCTCGTCAAAGATCAGCACCGGCGGATTTTTCAAAAAGACTCTGGCGATGGAAAGGCGCTGTTTCTGGCCTCCGGAAAGCTTCACGCCCCGCTGTCCGATATCAGTCTCATAGCCGTTTGGCAGTTCCACGATAAATTCGTGAGCATTAGCCCGCTTTGCCGCCTCGATGACTTCCTCATCGGTGGCATCCGGCCGGCCGTAACGGATATTTTCCATGACATTTTCCGCGAAAAGATATACATCCTGCTGGACGATACCAATCTGATCCCGGAGATTTTTCAGCTGGACTTTCCGGATATCGGTTCCGTCGATGAGGATCCGTCCCTCATCCACATCGTAGAATCTCGGGATCAGGCTGCAGAGAGTGGTTTTTCCACCTCCGGAGCTTCCCACGATGGCGAGATATTCTCCGGCATGGACCTTCAGATCCACATGGCTTAACACCTTATCCAATCCTTCCTCGTACCGGAAAGAGACGTCCTCGAAGGTGATATCTCCTTTTACGTCGCTAAGCTTCACCGCATCCGGCGCATCCTTTATATCCGGATCTACATTCATAATCTCCAGGAAACGCTCGTAACCGGTGTAGCCGTTCTGGAACTGCTCGGTAAAGTCGATCAGCTTTTTCACCGGCTCGGTGAAGTTGTTGATATAGAGAAGGAACGTGATCAGATCAGTAAGCTCCAGTCTTCCGTTTGTCATCATGACCGCCCCTGCCACCAGAACGCCGATCGTCACCATCGTCGTCATGGCTCCCAGTCCGGAATGGTAAAGTCCCATATAGCGGTAGCTGATCCGTTTACTGTCCACGAAAGCCTCATTTCCCTGGGCAAATTTTTCCATCTCGATCTCTTCGTTTCCGAAGGATTTCACGGCCCGGATGCCGGCCAGGCTGTCCTCGATCTGGGTATTGATATCCGCGATCTTTTCCCGCCGAAGCTTGAAAGCCCGCTTCATCCTTCCATTTAAGAGGAAAGCATAGATCAGAATCGGCGGCAGAAAAGCGAACGTCACCAGCGTAAGCGCCGGATTGATCGTACAGAGAATGATAAAGGAACCCACAAACTTGATGAGGGAGATCACCACATCCTCCGGTCCGTGGTGTAAAAGCTCACTGATCTCAAAGAGGTCGTTGGTGATTCGTGAGAGGAGCTGGCCCACCTTCTGGTTATCATAAAAATGGAAGGACAGCTTCTGGTAATGCTCGAAGATCTCCGCCCGCATGTCGCGTTCCATCTTCGCTCCCATGATGTGACCGTAATAGGCCTGATAAAAGTTACAGAAGGCTTCCAGAACCACAAGCCCCAGCATCAGCACCGCCAGTTTCAGGATCATCGGCAGCGGATTTTCCAGGTGAATCACATGATTTGTGATATAGCGGACAATCAACGGTATCACCAGCGTAATCCCGGCGCCGATCACTGCCACCACCATATCCGACCAGAACAGGAAACGGTAGGGCTTGTAGTAATTTGCCAGTTGTTTCATTTTCTCTTTCATCCTATTTCTCCCATTTTTCTTTTTTCGTACTGTCCTTCATTATACTTCCCCCCGCAAAAATTGACAAGACAAAACAGAAAAACAGCAGGGAGAAGGTTTTTCACCTTACTCTCTGCTGTTCTTTTCTCACTGTTCGTTCATTTTTGCCAGTTTGGCTGCCTGATCTGCTGCGATCAGAGGATCGATGACCAGATCCAGATCGCCGTTTAAGACCGCGTCGATCTGATGCAGGGTCAGCTTGATCCGATGGTCCGTCACACGACCCTGGGGGAAATTGTAGGTCCGGATCTTCTCGGAACGGTCTCCGGTTCCGATCTGGCTCTTTCTTTCCTCAGCTTCTGCATCGTGACGTTTTGCCAGCTCCATCTCGTAGAGACGGGAACGAAGGATCTTTAACGCTTTGTCCTTGTTCTTTAGCTGGGATTTCTCGTCCTGACAGGAAATCACGATACCTGTAGGAATATGGGTCAGACGGACAGCGGAGTCCGTCGTGTTGACGCACTGACCGCCGTTTCCGGAGGCACGGAACACATCAAATTTACACTCGTTGAGATCCAGGTGGAAATCAATCTCCTCCGCTTCCGGCAGGACAGCTACGGTCACGGTGGAAGTATGGATTCTTCCGCCCGACTCGGTCTCGGGTACACGCTGCACGCGATGAACGCCGCTCTCATATTTCAGCCGGGAATAAGCGCCCTGGCCGGTAATCATGAAAGTGACTTCCTTGAAACCGCCGATGCCATTCTCGTTGAGAGACATCATCTCGGTTCTCCAGCGGCGGCTCTCGGCATATTTCACATACATCCGGTAAACCTCGGCCGCGAAAAGAGCCGCCTCATCTCCGCCTGCGCCGGCACGGATCTCCACGATAACGTTTTTGTCATCGTTGGGATCCTTCGGCAGAAGCAGGATCTTCAGCTCGTTTTCCAGCTCAGGAATCCGTTTCTTCGCATCGGAAAGCTCTTCCTTCAGAAGTTCCTTCATCTCCTCGTCGGTCTCTTCCTCCAGCATCATCAGGCTTTCCTCTACGGTTTCTTTACATTTTTTATATTCTTTATACGCATCCACAATGGGAGTCAGCTCGCTCTGCTCTTTCATGAGCTTCTGAAACCTTGCGGTATCGTTTACCACGGAAGGTTCACTTAATTCGCTCATGATCTCTTCCAGACGGATGAGTAAATCTTCCAGACGATCAAACATCGTTTCTCTCCTCCTGTTTCGGTCTCCTTCCGCCTACGACCCGCTCCAGCCCCGCCAGATCCTTTTTCACATAGACGTCCAGAAAACCACCGTTTTTCAAAAATTCCATTACCGCTTCAGCCTGGGTGCAGCCGATCTCAAAAAGCATCCAGCCGCCGGGCTTTACATGCTCTTTTCCCTCCCGCACCAGCCTGCGGTAAAATTCCAGCCCGTCCGCACTTCCATCCAGGGCGCCGATGGGCTCATGATCCCTTACCTCTTCCATGAGAGTGGGTATCTCCTCCGAAGCAATATAGGGCGGATTGGAAACAATGAGACCAAAGCTTCCCTCCACCTTTTCAAAAAGATCGCTTTCCAAAAAAGAGGCCTCCGTCTGAAGCCTCTTTCCATTTTCCACAGCGACTTTTAAGGCTTCTCCGGAAATATCCACTCCCGTACCGGTAAGCCCCGGTACCAGTTTGAGAAGACTTAAGAGAATGCAGCCGGAACCGGTACACATATCCAGCACCTGGTCTCCGCTTTTTACTTTTCCCATAGCTTCCTCCACCAGAGTTTCCGTATCCTGTCTGGGGATCAGCACATGTTCATTTACCCAAAAGGAAAGGCCCATAAATTCCTGTTCCCCGGTAATCTGCTGGAGCGGAATCCGTTTCGCCCGGCGCTCAATGAGCTCCTGATAGGCTTTCTCTTCCTCCGCCCTGGCCTCGTCCTCCCGGTTAAGAAGATACCACTGCCGGTCGGAGCGCTCTCCTCTCTCTTTTCTCAGATATTCCAGAAGATACCAGGCATCCAGCTCCGCCTCCGGCACTCCTGCCGCCGCAAGAACCCTGCCGCCCTCTGTCACCATGGAACGATAAGTCATGATTCTTTATCCTCCGGAAATTCCTTACCGAAATTCTCCCGTAAAAATTTCTTCCAGTCATAGACCGCTTCCACCGCAGCAATGGCCACCTCGATCATATCGTCCGTGGGCTCCTTGGTGGTCAGATGCTGCATGGCAAGACCGGGTTTGCTCAAAAGACCTACGATCTTATTCTCGCTGATTCCCGCCAGACGGATGAACTCATAGGAAACGCCCGCGATCACCGGAATGAGAAGCAGACGAACCACCACCCGGAGAATCGGGGAATGTACCCGTATAAATAGAAAGAAAATGATACTCACGATCATAACAATCAGAAGGAAACTGGTTCCGCAGCGCTTATGCTCTCTGGAGCTCTTGCGGACATTTTCTACATTCAGCTCCATGCCGTGCTCAATACAGTTGATGCATTTATGCTCGGCCCCGTGGTACATGAACGTCCTCTGGATATCCTTCATCCTGGAAATCAGAAGAATATAACCGACGAAAATCAGAATCCGGACCACCCCCTCCGCGATGGAGATGAGCAGCTGGGAATCTGTCAGTTTCTGAAACAAAAGAGAAATAAAATAAGGAAGGATCATAAACACGCCCACAGCCAGGACAATGGAAAAAGCAACGGTAAATCCCAGAAGGATGGAATTTTCTTTTTCTGGATCTTTGCCCTTTTTGCGCTGTTTTTCTTCCTTCTCCCGCTCTTTTTCCTCTTCCTCGTCATCCATGAAAAACTCCGCGGAAAACATCAGACTCTTCATACCCAGGACCAGCGAATCCACAAAGTTGAACACGCCGCGGATGAAGGGGAGCTGAAGGATCTTCTTGTTCTTGATAAAGCTATGGCATTCTTCTACTTTTACTTCAATTTCTTTATCCGGCTTCCGGACGGCTACGGCGTAGTGATCTCCGTTTTTCATCATGATGCCTTCCATGACAGCCTGGCCGCCGATGTTTGAATACTTCATCCTTCGCCTTCTTTCTTATTCTTTTTTAATAATAAGAAAGGTTGGGATTTTTTCAAACCCCAACCCATCGGAATACTATTATTTGTTTTCACCAAGACCGTATTTCTTATTGAACTTATCAATACGTCCACGAGCCTGAGCTGCTTTCTGCTGACCGGTGTAGAAAGAATGACATTTGGAGCAAACCTCTACATGAATCTCTTTCTTTGTGGAACCAGTTACAAAAGTGTTACCGCAGTTGCAGGTTACGGTTGCCTGATGATATTCCGGATGGATACCCTGTTTCATGATTTTCACCTCTTCTTCCTTCGCTTTATGCAGACATTGTCTTGCATATTATGGCATCGAAGGGGAATCAATGCCCCCCATTCAATGATATCACTTTTAATTTCCGTTTACTTATCTCTAAACAGCTATTGCATTATAGCATAGATTTTTTTGAATTGCAACAGTTTTATATAAATTTCTGTTTTCTTACGATCTGAATAAATTCTTCGTTGCTTTTTGTCTTCGCAAAGGTGTTCAGAATGTTCTCCACGGCGTCCTCGGGCTTCATGCCGTTGAGCTGTTTCCGCATGATATCCACGGCTTCTTTCTCCTCCGCCGTCAGAAGAAGATCCTCTCTTCTGGTTCCGGATCGGACGATATCAATAGCTGGGAACACTCTCTTCTCTGAAAGCTTCCGGTCTAGGATCAGCTCCATGTTACCGGTTCCCTTAAACTCCTCGTAGATCACATCGTCCATCTTGCTTCCCGTATCCACCAGAGCAGTGGCAAGGATCGTCAGGCTTCCGCCCTCCCTCATATTCCGGGCTGCGCCGAAAAATTTCTTCGGCATATGAAGTGCTCCGGGATCGAGACCTCCAGAAAGAGTCCGGCCGCTGGGCGGAACTACCATATTATAAGCTCTGGCCAGACGAGTGATGCTGTCCAATAGAATCGTCACGTCTTTGTTATGCTCAACGAGACGCTTGCTTCGCTCGATTACCATCTCCGCCACGCGCTTGTGGTGTTCCGGCTGCTCATCGAAGGTGGAATAGATGACTTCCACGTTATCGCCCACGATGGACTCCCGGATATCCGTCACCTCCTCCGGCCGCTCGTCGATCAGAAGGATGATGATGTGCATCTCCGGGTTGTTGTGAACGATGGACTGGGCCATCTCTTTTAAGAGGGTAGTCTTACCTGCTTTCGGCGGGGAAACGATCATGCCTCGCTGGCCTTTTCCCACAGGAGAAACCAGATCCACGATACGCATGGCCATATGATGGCCTTCCCGCTCCATCCGAAGACGCTCATTCGGGAAAATCGGCGTCATATTTTCAAAATTCTGCCTCTTGGAAGCAATAAAGGGAAGCAGATCATTGACTGTCTGCACATACATCAGGGCGCAGAATTTCTCCTGGGGTGCCTTGATTCTGGTATTTCCGGAGATGATATCTCCGGTTTTTAAATTGAAACGGCGGATCTGAGAAGGGGAAACATAGACGTCGTTGTCTCCCGGCATATAATTGTCGCTTCGGATAAAACCAAAGCCATCCGGCATAACCTCCAGAATACCGCAAGCAATCTGACCGGAATCCAGCTGTCCGAAATCCGGTGCCGGGCGATCTTCGTTCTGCCAGTCCTCACCGGAACGCTCCTGGGAATAGTCCTGATTTCTCTCGTAAGTATTTTCCGTACGATTTTCCTGATTCCGCGAATTATAACCGCCATTCTCCTGATACTGGGAGCGGTTTCCATAGCCGTTATTTTCCTGATTGTTTCGATTATTGTTATAGCCGTAGCTTCCGTTATTCTCTGTATTCTGGTTCTGGCTGCGATTGTATCCGTAGCCATTGTTTTCCTGGCAGTTCTGATTCCGGTTATTGGAATAGCCGTATCCGCCGTCCTGATTGTTCTGATTCCGGTTGCGATTCGGCGCAAAGCTCCGGACATTTTCCTGATTTCTTCCATAGGAATAGGTCCTGGTATTCTCCTGGGTACGGTTATAGTTCCGGTTCGTATAGGTATTCTGCCGGGGACGGAATGTTTCCTCCTGCTTTTCCTTTTCCACAGAAGGAGCCTCTTCTTCCTGGGCAGCCGTCTCTTTCTCTGCGGCTTCCCGCGCATCCTCCTCCAGCATCCGGTCGATGAGCTCGTCCTTCTTAAGACCGGAAATATGCTTTAATCCTCTTGATTTTGCCAGTTCTTTTAACTGAACCAGCTGCAGAGATTTGTATTGTTCTCTGGTCATCCACTCTATCCTTTCTTTTTATAAAACAAGCTTTCTGTTTGTGTAAATCTATAGTTTGCAGTATTAGCAACGACTCAGAAGAGACACAGGGAGAACTCACACTTTTACCAGAAAAGCCGCCTGGCTCTGAATCATTATCAAATATACCTTTTTCATCAAAAATAGGGATACATAAACTCGGGATTTCTTGTCAGAATCGACTTGAAGTCATAAAAACAATTTAAGTATATCATATCTTTTTTTAAAAATCCACCGGTATTTTCCAGGAGCGCGCTTGATTTTTCCCGCACGCCCCTGTTTTTCCCGCTCAGGAAATCATTCCGCCCAGCATCCCGCCGCCCAAGCAGAGTGCTCCGGTCAGTATCAGCGAGAGAAAACCATCCCTCTCTGCTCCCAGATTCCAGGACAGCAGAAACAGTACGAGAAAATAAACTGCCCCGGTGAGAAGCCCCCAGAGGAATTTTTTCTTTTTTCCGCCTTTTCCTGCCGCCAGCCCGCCAAAAAAGCAGGACAGCACATAGACCGCGGTCATCCCCAGCGAAACCTTGCTTTCGTTGAGCTCCAGTTTAAAGAGGAGCAGCGCCATAAGTAACAGAAGAAGGGCCGTCACCACCCATGCCGTCAGCTGGGCACGGATCAGGATGGCCATCTTTCTCCCGATGGAAGCATTCTCCATTCTCATCCCCCCCTGTCTTACTATATGCGCCTCACGAAAAAAAGAGACCCTTCCGCAGGAAATTTCCTGGAAAGAATCTCTTTTCGTTAATCTGCTTTTCGTTTCATGATCAGGTCGCCGACAAGTAGGAGACCTGCTGCCGCTCCCAGCAGAAGGAAGGGAACGAGGTCCGTTTCGTCTCCGGTGACTGCGGGTTCTGCCTGCAGATCCTCGGCGGCGGTGTTTTCTGAAACCTGCTCGGTTTCTTTTTCTGTCTCGATAGTTTTTGGCTTTTCGGTCTCAGATACGACCGGCTGAGTGGATGCTGCGCTGGGTTTTGACTCCGCCGCACCCTTCGTCTCTGTCACCTGTTTTTCAGTCTCAGGAGTTTTGCTGGTTTCTGCCGTTTTCTTCTCAGTCTCAATTGTTTTATTCGTCTCTATAGTCTTTTTCTCAGTCTCGGTCGTCTTACTTGTCTCGGTTGTTTTTTTCTCGGTTTCCGTCGTCTTACTGGTTTCTGCGGTCTTCTTCTCGGTTTCCGTCGTCTTACTGGTTTCTGCGGTCTTCTTCTCGGTCTCCGTTGTTTTGCTGCTTCCCGTCGTTCCTGTCTTGCCGGACGTTCCTGTTGAAGAACCGGAAGTTTTCCCCGCTTTCACCGTTTTTGCCTCAGTCTCCGTCTTTTTGGAGGTCTCTGACGTCTTCGTCCCGTCCTCCGAGAAATCAAACTCGGAAGTGATGCCGATACCGGCGATCACCGTACTTCCTGCCACGGAATAAAGTCCGGAAAGATCCAGATCCAGTGCTCCGATCCGGTCGGCTTCCTCGATGGCCTCCGCCGTTTCATTGGAAATATAGGCGGAACTACTTTCTGTCTCCGCCGCTCTCACGGAAGCATTCCCTGTCCCGGAAAAGACCAGCGCCAGGATGCTCCCCAGAAGGATTGCCTTTCTGCTTCTCATACTCTTCTGCTCCCTTTTTATCTTCGCAGCCAAAAATCGGCCATTTTCATTTTATGATGTACTGACACTGATTCTATCACATCTTTGTAATATTTTTCAAGCATTTATTACAAAATTATTAAAATCTATTTTCAATAATATTGCCTTATTGCATTCGCCCGAAAAATATTGTATATTCAGTAACAATACTAATATAGAAAAAGGAGCTGATCTTTTGGATTCAAATTCTGCCCTGCAGCTGGTCATCCTGATTCTGCTGCTGGTGCTGTCCGGCTTTTTCTCTTCCGCCGAGACTTCTCTGACGACTGTAAGCACAATCCGTCTCTTAAGCCTTGCCGAGCAAGGAAACAAACGGGCTCAGACGGTTCTCAAAATCCGGAAAGACTCCGGAAAAATGCTGAGCGCCATTTTAATTGGAAACAACATTGTCAACCTGACCGCTTCCTCCCTGGCCACCACCCTGGCCATAAATCTTCTGGGAAGCGCCACCGTGGGTATCGCCACCGGCATTCTCACCTTCCTAGTGCTGATGTTCGGCGAAATCACCCCGAAGACCCTGGCTACGATCCATGCGGAGAAATTTGCTCTCAGCTATGCCAACGTTATTTCCTGGCTCATGAAGATTCTGACCCCGGTGATTTTTATCATCAATCACCTGTCACGCTTCATCTTAAAACTCCTCCATGTAGACCCCAATGCCAAGCCCAGCTTTATGACTGAGCATGAGCTCCGCACAATTGTGGATGTGAGCCATGAAAACGGAGTCATCGAGAGCGACGAGCGGCAGATGATCAACAACGTGTTTGATTTCGGCGACTCCACCGCCAAGGACATCATGATCCCCCGCGTGGATATGGTCTGTGCAGACATTGACAGCACCTACGAAGAGCTTCTTGAGATCTTCCGTGCGGAGCGTTTTACCCGTATCCCGGTCTACGAGGGAGACGGCGACAACATGGTTGGCGTTATCAATATGAAAGATCTCCTTCTGTTTCATCCTGCGAAGGAATTTCATATCCGGGATATCATGCGCGAGCCCTATTTCACCTACGAGTATAAAAAGACCTCCGAGCTCATGGTGGAAATGCGGAAAGACTCCGTGAACTTCACCATCGTGCTGGACGAGTACGGCGCCACCGTGGGAATGATCACGCTGGAGGATCTCCTCGAGGAGATTGTCGGCGACATCCGTGATGAATACGACCACGACGAGGAAGACCCGATCCGCCGGATTCAGGAAAATGAGTATCAGGTTTTAGGTTCCTCCAAGCTGGATGATCTGAATGAAAAATTGGGAATCCATCTGGAATCCGAGGATTACGATTCCATCGGCGGTTACATCATCGAGCATCTGGATCACCTCCCCAAAGCCGGAGAATTTATTGTCACGGAGGACGGAATCCGTCTCGTGGTCGATACCGTCACCAGAAAAAGAATTGACCGGGTTCACATCTATCTTCCGCCGAAAAAGGAAGAGGACGAGACCGAAGAGAATTATCTGTAACAAAAAAGACCTGCAGACACACCAGAAAGTGTCAACTGCAGGTCTTTCTCTTTACTCATTCACATCAATCTCATCGCCGGCCATACGGAGAATATCCCGTATCTCTTCCACCGGCATATCCAGATAAGCGGAAAGCTCATCCACAGAAACTTTGTGTTCCAGGTCCTCTTCCAGGTTGTGGACGGCTTCGCTCAGATGGTTAACCTTCTGGGCTACTTTATCGCCCATATCTTTCAGGTCCTGGCCCTCGCTTAAAGCGTCCTCCATGGCTTCCCGGATCTTCTCGTAGAGGAAATTCTGATAATCTTCCAATTTTCCAAAAAATTCCAGCTCTTCCAGCGCCAGCATCAGCGCCACATTTCCCTCCTGAATCAAGTCGCTTCTCGGAACAGAGCCGAAAGCAAAGGTTCTGGAAAGGTCATAGACCGTTTTCAGGTAATGCTCGGTGAGCCGGCTCTTTGCCGCCGGGTCGCCTGCACTGGCCAGCTGGAAACACTTGAGTTCTTCCTCCTCGGAAAGTCCTTTGATTTCTTCAAGCTCTGCCTGATAAAGTTCCAGACAGTCGCTCTCCTCCATGGCTCCCGCCTCTTCCTTTTCCGGCGTCTGCTCCTGTTTTTCCGGGCCCTCGTAGCCCTCCACCCGGATTTTCTCTCCGATAAGGTAAACGCAGACCATGTTCAGCTGCTCATCCGTCAGATGGGCATTTTTGAAAAATTCTTTTACCTCATCCAGCGTCAGAACATTTCCCTTCTGATCCGCCAGCTCCTTGATCTCACTTAACATTTCACGAAAAATATATCTTTCCTGCATTATTCTTCCTCCAGTATCTCAATTGCTTTCTGAAGCTGGTTATCCTGATCCTTTGGAATCGTGATCTGCTGCTCCAGTCCTTCCTCCAGCTCCACTTCCACATCCGGCTCAATGCCTTTGTCATGGATGTTGTTTCCCTTCGGCGTATAGTATTTTGCGATGGTAAGCTTCACCGCCGTGCCGTCGGAGAGTTCCACGATCCGCTGAACGATGCCTTTTCCAAAGGTCGTCGTCCCCACCAGAGTGCCGATGCCGTAATCCTTCACAGCCCCCGCAAAAATCTCTGATGCACTGGCGCTGTCTCCGTTGATCAGCACCGCCAGCGGGATCTCTAATTTCCTGTCCCCGTCGCAGCTGTACTCCGTCCGGTTTCCATACCGGTCTTCCGTGTAAACGATGAGGCCCTCGGGCAGGATCTCCCTCAAAATATCCACCACCGTGGAGAGATTTCCTCCGGGATTGTTCCGGAGATCCACGATAAGCTTCTCCATGCCCTGACTCTCCAGAGACGCTTTCGCCTCCTGGAACTGTTCCAGCGTTACCGTGTCAAACTCGCTGATTTCCAGATAACCAATGTTGTTTTCCAGCATTTCGCTGGTCACAGTCGGGATATCCACAGCCCGCCGTGTGAGCGTAATCTCTTTTTCCTCCGACTCGCCTTCCCGCTTAATCGTAAAGGTAATCTCATCGTTTTCCCCGGTCTTGATCTCGTTTACGATCTCCGTAAGATCCAGCCCGGAAGTATCTTCCCCATTATATTTGGTGACGATATCACCGGGAAGCAGGCCGCTCTCAGCCGCCGGTGTATTCTCGTAGCAGCGCACCACAGAGATCTCGCTGGTATCCTTGTCCTGGGTCATGACGGCACCGATTCCTTTATAGGAACCGCTGGTGCTCTCCTTCAGGCTGTTCAGCTCTTCCTCGCTGTAATAATCCGCATAAGGATCCTCAAGGCCGGCCATAACACCCTTGTACATCCAGTCTTCCACCTGCTCCTCATCGATGTCATTGAGATAGTAGTAATTGATCACATTGGAAAGCTCACTGAGCTTCCTGGACGTTTTCAGACCGGAAAGGGAAAGACTTCCCGCATTTTCAGGGTAAAACAGCCGGTCCACAACTCCGTTTGTGACACAGAATACGGCGCCCGCCACCAAAAACATGGCCCCGGCCCCCGCCGCAAAGCCTTTCCAGAAATGCGGCCGTTTCTTTTTCTCCTCCGTATCCTCTTCCTCGTTTTCGCTCTTTACTTCCCCCAAAAACAGATCCTTTTCTTCGTCCAATCTTACACTCCTTTACCTAAAAGGAGAGGGCTTTGGCATATTCACAAAACCCTCTCACCTTAAAATTTCTCTTAATACTCCAGATTTTCCATATATTTCATGTATTTGACTACCATCAGCGCGATCTTGAAGGTGATGGCATCCTCGAAGACCCGAAGATCCAGTCCCGTGCTCTTCTGCAACTTATCCAGACGGTATACCAGGGTGTTTCTGTGGATATACAGCTGTCTGGAAGTCTCAGAAACATTCAGGCTATTCTCGAAAAACTTATTGATGGTGGTCAGCGTCTCCTCGTCAAAGTCATCTGGTGACTTGCCGTCGAAGATCTCGCGGATAAACATCTTGCACAGCGGAATGGGCAGTTGATAAATCAGACGGCCGATTCCCAGAGAGCTGTAGGCGATAACGTTTCTCTCGCTGAAGAAGATTTTTCCCACATCCAGAGCCATCCGCGCTTCCTTATAGGAACGGGACACCTCTTTGATCTCCTCCACGATCGTTCCGTAAGCCACATAGGCGTATTCTCTCTTGGCCGGCTCCAGCGCCTCCAGAATCTGATGGGCAATGCGCTCCATATCGGAGTAATCCTCCTGCTCGCCCACTTCCTTCACCACAATGATGCTCTTCTCATCCACCGCCGTGATAAAATCGCCGTTCTTGCTTCCTAAGACCGTGCGGACACTCTCAAGAGAAGAATTATCCTTCTCGTGATCCGTCTCCAGAAGAAATACCACCCGACGGGCTTCCGTATCGATGTGAAGCTTCTTAGCTCGGTTATAAATGTCCACAAGAAGCAGGTTGTCCAGAAGAAGATTCTTTATGAAATTGTCCTTGTCGAACCGCTCCTTATACGCCACCAGAAGGGTCTGGATCTGAAAAGCAGCCATCTTTCCGACCATGTAAACATCATCGCTGCTTCCCTTTGCCACCAGGATGTATTCCAGCTGGCTTTCATCAAAGATCTTGAAAAACTGGTAGCCCTGCACCACCTGGCTGTCCGCCGGCGAATCCACAAAAGAGAGCACGGAAGCATGATGTTCTTCTGCTTCCGGATAGGTCGCTGCCAGTACATTTCCTTCCAGATCCATCACACTGAGATCAATTCTGGAAATCACCTTCAGTCCATCTATGGTAGACTGTAAAATCTGATTTGAAATCATTTTTCTGCCACTCCTTTACTTCATACCTTATTCCGGATATTTCCATTTCTACCCCCGAAAAATCCAATGTCTATCTGATATTCTAATATAAAATGCCAAAAAAGGGAAGTAAAAATTGTGAAATTTTTACGTTTTTTCACAGAAATTCAGTTTTTCTCCTCCTGATATTGGTTCACTTTTTTCTTAAACAGACGCTTGATGAAAAGGTTTTCCAGGAAACCGGCAGTCTTTTCCTTCTTCTCCCCGGCGACGGAAGCCTGGCCCAGTCCCAGCCAGAGACGGATATTCAGCCGTCCTTTGTTGCTGAAAATAAAGGCCTCCTGCTCCGGCGGCGGCAGCTTCGCGATGACCAGCTCCGCATCCAGACCGTTAATATGATTCACCGCATCGTCCATATCATCCGAGGTCTCCATAGAAAAAGCCCCCGCCAAAGATAAAGAAGGGTAATTTCTTTTCAGATTTTCCACGGTCTTCTCTTTTTCCGCCTCGGTTTCCGTCAGAACAGCCACCGGACGGCCATTCTCAGAGAGTTCTTTCAAAAGCTGCGTCTGGAAGGAATGATTTTCCAGCTCTTCCAGCCGGTCTTTTCGTTCCTCTCCCATAGCCTTCAGGATGGCCGCATCGCCCACGATCCGAAGAGCCGTCTGGCTTAAATACTCACGATACTCCTCATCCTTCTCCGCAAGCAGGAGCATATCCGCCCGAAGGACCGTACAGACGCTTAAAGGTTCCCTGGCAAGAAGCCCCATGATCCGCCGGACAGCTGAAGCGGCACTCATATTCTCGATCTCAATTCCCATTATGTCTTTCATTCTGCATCTCCTGCCAAGTCTTTTCTGTTTTCTATCATACCAGAAAAGGCGCTGTCTGTAAAGAAGAGCAAAAAAAGAAGCACAGCAGACGGTTCCGCTGCGCTCCTTTTTCCTGTTTTTAAACTTCAAAAAGAAGGTCGCCGTAGGAAGGCATGGGCCATTCTTCTTTGTCAACAATCATCTCCAGCTCATCCACTGGAAGACGAAGGGCTGCCATCGCTGTGCAGACTTCATCATGATAATAGTGGGCCTGTTTTTCACCCGCTTCCAAGGAGTTGGCGGTTCTGGTCACATCCTTGAGGACCAGAAGAGCTTTTCTCGCCTCGGAGAGAAGAGCTGTCAGCCGTTTTAAGATCTCTACCGGAACAGAATCGTCCGCACCTGCTTCCCGGATCTCGTTGGCTGTCTCTGCCAGATTCTTCGCATAACGCATCACTGCAGGGATGATGTGCTTGCTGGCGATATCGATCATCGCTCTTGCCTCGATGTTGATGGCTTTCGCATAGCCCTCGTACTGAATCTCCGCTCTGGAGTTCAGCTCTGCCTTCGTGAAGACACCAAATTTTTCAAACATCCGGACAGATTTCTCCGTCACCAGAGCTGGAATGGCGTCTACCATGGACTGGATATTCGGAAGACCTCTGCGCTCTGCTTCTTTTACCCACTCCTCGGAATAACCGTTTCCATTGAAAACAATGCGCTGATGGAGGGTCGCATATTCCTTGATAAGATCATGAACGGCCAGATCGAAATCCTCTGCCTTTTCCAGAATATCGCAGGCATCGGAGAAAGCCTCTGCCACGATGGTATTCAGGACCACGTTGCACTCTGCCACGGAATCCCGGGAACCCACCATACGGAACTCGAATTTGTTTCCGGTGAAGGCAAAGGGTGAAGTACGGTTCCGGTCTGTGGCGTCCTTGGAAACCTCAGGAAGGGTCTTTACACCGGTGTGAAGATGGCCGCCCTTTAAGCTGTGAGCTGCGGCTCCCGTATTGACCAGCTGACGAAGTACATCTCCCAGCTGTTCTCCTAAGAATACGGAAATGATGGCAGGCGGAGCCTCGTTGGCACCCAGACGATGATCATTTCCCACATCGGCAGCGGATTCCCGGAGAAGATCCGCATGACGGTCCACCGCACGGAGGATGCAGCAGAGTACCAGAAGGAACTGAATATTTTCGTGAGGAGTTTTTCCCGGCTCCAGAAGGTTAATGCCGTCGTCTGTGGTGAGCGACCAGTTGTTGTGCTTACCGGAACCATTCACACCGGCAAAAGGCTTCTCATGAAGCAGGCACTGGAGTCCGTGCTGCTCTGCCACCCTTTTCAGAGTCTCCATGATAATCTGGTTATGGTCGGAAGCCACGTTGCACTTCTCATAGATCGGAGCCAGCTCATGCTGTCCGGGAGCTACCTCGTTGTGCTGTGTCTTGGCCGGAACGCCCAGCTTCCAGAGTTCTTTATTCACATCCTTCATGAAAGCGCCAATCCGCTGACGGATGACACCGAAATAATGGTCATCCAGCTCCTGGCCCTTCGGCGGCATTGCTCCAAACAGGGTTCTTCCGGTAAAGATCAGGTCTTTTCTCTGGAGATATTTCTCATGATCCACAATGAAATACTCCTGCTCCACACCTACGGACGGAAAAACCTTCCGGGAAGTCGTGTTTCCGAAAAGACGAAGCAGACGTAAGGTCTGAGCCTGTACCGCCTCCATGGAACGAAGAAGGGGTGTTTTCTGGTCCAGAGCCTCGCCGGTATAGGAACAGAAAGCCGTGGGCACACAGAGAATCGCTCCTGTGGCATCCTCACGGACAAAAGCCGGTGAAGTGCAGTCCCAGGTGGTATAGCCTCTTGCCTCAAAGGTGGAACGAAGACCACCTGACGGGAAGGAGGACGCATCCGGCTCTCCCTTGATCAGCTCTTTTCCGGAAAATTCCATCAGGACATTGCCGTCCTCATCCGGCGCCGTAATAAAGGAATCATGTTTTTCTGCTGTAAAACCGGTCAGCGGCTGGAACCAGTGAGTATAATGGGTTGCCCCTTTTTCCATCGCCCAGTCTCTCATGGCGGAAGCCACAACCTCAGCCGTCATGGGATCCAGTTCTTTTCCCTCATCAATGGTCTTGTGCAGCTCTTTGTAGACTTTCTTGGGAAGACGCTCCCTCATCGCATGCTCGTTGAAGACATTTTCTCCGAAAATTCCGGTGACGTTCACATTCTCGCTCATCACATTCCTCCACATATTTTTTTACATAAAATGGCATCCCTTCCTGGGAAGAGATGCCACAGTTTCTGACAAAACAGATGATATTCAGGCTTTGTCGACGGAACCAAAGATTTCCATTTTCTCTTTAACGGTCTTCTTGATTGCCTCAGCACCCGGTGCCAGAAGTTTACGCGGATCGTAGCCTTTGCCCTGCAGATCCTTGCCTGCCTCAATGTACTCACGGGTTGCTTCTGCAAATGCAAGCTGGCACTCGGTGTTTACATTGATCTTGGAAACGCCAAGGGAGATTGCTTTCTTGATCATATCGGTCGGGATACCGGTACCGCCATGAAGAACCAGAGGCATATCGCCGGTCAGCTTCTGAACTGCATCCAGAGTCTCGAAGCTTAAGCCCTTCCAGTTTGCCGGATATTTTCCGTGGATGTTACCGATACCTGCTGCCAGGAAATCGATGCCAAGGTCAGCAATCATCTTGCACTCGTTCGGGTCTGCGCACTCGCCCATACCGATAACGCCGTCTTCCTCGCCGCCGATGGAACCAACCTCTGCCTCCAGAGACATACCGTGCTCTGCGCAGATCTTAACCAGCTCTTTGGTCTTTGCAACGTTCTCTTCGATCGGATAATGAGAACCGTCGAACATGATGGAGGAGAAACCTGCCTCTACACATTTCAGGCATCCCTCGAAGCTGCCGTGGTCAAGGTGAAGAGCTACCGGAACAGTGATGTTCATCTCTTCCATCATACCTTTTACCATGCCAACAACGGTTTTGTAACCGGTCATGTATTTGCCTGCGCCCTCGGAAACACCAAGGATAACGGGAGAATTGCACTCCTGAGCGGTTGCCAGAATTGCTTTTGTCCACTCCAGGTTATTGATATTGAACTGACCTACTGCATAGTGACCAGCTTTTGCTTTCTGAAGCATTTCTTTTGCAGATACTAACATAATGCGAACCTCCATAAATGATATTTTTATTGTAAGCCTCCGGTATTTTCCGGAATGCCCCATTTATCGCCACCATTATAACGCAAAAATTTCAAAAAGGGAACCATTATTTGCGTTCTTTTTTTATCATGATGGGAATTGCCTGTTTCTGGTTGGTGATTTTCACCGTTTTGTGGGTTCCTCCGTCCTCTCCGTCCAGGGTCCAGGGAACCTCCTCCGTTCCTTCCAGCTCCAGCTCGTCGGCCTTGAAGGTCTCGATAAACTTCGAATCCAGCTGACCGGTCATCAGACTCGTGATAATCTCCTGAAACTCAATGACATTGGCCGGCTGGTAAATCAGGATCACCTCAAAAAGGCCGTCGTCCAGGCAGACATCGTTTCCGGTGATCTTCTTGAAACCGCCCACGGACTCGGAATTTGTGATCATGCCGTAGGCAAAATCACCCTCGAACTCCCGCTCCTTCGTCCGAACCTTCATATGGTAGCTTCTGATATTAAAGAGCCGCTTGGCTCCCTCCAGAAGGTAAGCCATATGGCCGAGCACGTTTTTCGCCTCCTGGCTGGTCTGATATGCCACATCTGTAAAAAGGCCGAAAGCCGCGATATAAATAAAATACTGGTCGTTAAAAGCGCCCACATCAAAGCGTCTGGAAGCTCCTGAGACTGCAATCTTCGCCGCATCTCCCATCCGGACCGGAAGCTTCAGACTGCTGGCGAAATCGTTGGTGCTGCCCGCTGGGATATAGCCCACCGGCGTGTCATGGCCGCCTTTCATGAGACCGGAAACCACCTCGTCCAGGGTTCCATCCCCGCCGCTTAAAACAATCTCATCATAATTGCCGCCCTCTTCCATCGCTGTGCGGCAGGCATCCAGCCGCTCCTGCGTGATATGTACGGTCACATCGATTCCTTTTTTGCTGAAAGTATCCAGAATATCCAGAATGTGATATTTTATGCTACCCTTTCCGGATCTCGGATTTACAATAAATAAGACTCTCTTCATTTTTTCGCCCTCTTTTTTATTGTAGAAGCCTTTCCCGCGCAGAGGCCTCTCTGTCAGACCATTTTACATGGATTTTACACCCATGGCAAGCAGTTCATACTTTTTTAACTATTCAGAGCGTAGCTGAATCGAGGTGTGGTTCTGAATAGTTACGAAAAACCCCGCGGCAGCTCTGCCGCAGGGTCTCATTTTTTAGAAGAACTTTGCTCCCATGTAGCCGGTCATACCGTCCACGGATACTTTGTACCAGCCTCCCACATCCTCCAGAAACTGTACGGTGGTTCCTGCCATGTAGGTTCCCAGGATCTGGGACTCTTTGCTGGTCTCTGCTCTTAAGTAGCAGGCGCCTTTCAGCGTCTTATAGATCGGCGTGGGCGCTTCGGTCTGAGGTTCGGTCTCCACTTCGTTTTCCATTCCTGCTTCGTATGGAACCTCTTCCAGATAATCTCTGCTCATATAGCCTTCCCGGCCGCCTACCCGGACCTTATACCAGTTTCCTTCTTTCCCAAGGAATTTCACAATCCGGCCGGCTGCATAAGAATTGATGACGGTGCCGTTGGGTTCGGTTCTAAGATTCAGGGTCGTCGTGACTTTCAGATACTCCGGATCCTTCGCTGCCTCTGTGGCTGCGGTCTCGGAAGCAGCTGTCTCAGCAGCCTGTGTCTCCGAAGCTGTTGTCTCTTTTTCTGTCTCTGCCGCTTTCGTCCCGCTCTCTGTTACACTCTCTGTCTCTCTAGCTTCAGAAGCCCTGGTCTCCGCCTCCGTTGCTTTTTCAGAAGCTTTGGTCTCTGACTGTTTCTCTGTCTCGGAAGTCTTCTCCGTACCCTTGGCTGTCTCCCCGGCAGCTGAACTCGTCTCTGACTCCACTCGCACATTGTCTGTCGGTTTCTGTGCAGAACCTTCCACTCTCTGATAAATACGGATACCAATTGCCGCTATGATGACCACTGCCAGAATTGCAAATCCTAGCAGGAAATATCGAAGATTATCGGAAAGCCATTCTCTAAAATTGTCCATACCTTTTGTTCCTTTCTCTATGTAATGGTGTTTTTATTATAACGCAAGTCCTCCTGAATGGCAAGTAAGGAAAGAAAAAGCATTTTTTTACAGAAAAAGTCCCTCGGCAGAGCTGATAAAAGCTCCGTTCCGGGGGACTCCTTTTTCTCTGTTATTCTTCTTTGGCTTCGATGGCACCGGTTTCCATGATGAATTTCACTTTGCTGTCCATGCCCTCGCTGCTTCCTGCGAAGGTCTTGTAAGCTTTGTCTGCGTCAAGAACTGCATCCAGGCGGTCTACAAGGATCTCGATATTGTTCTCATAAGCCTCGTTGAGCTTCTGAATACCTTCCTCATCGAACTCCTTCATGCCGTCTCTGAGCTCTTCTGCTCCATCGTTCAGATCGTTGGCTCCGTCTTTCAGCTCATCTACACCGTCAGAGAGATCGCTGACGCCGTCCTTCAGATCACCGACTCCATCAAGCAGCTGGTTGGTTCCGTCTTTCAGGGTATCGGTTCCGCTCTTTAACGTATCGGCTCCGTCTTTCAAAGTATCGGTTCCGCTCTTTAACGTATCGGCTCCGTCTTTCAGACTGTCGGTTCCGCTCTTTAACGTATCGGCTCCGCTCTTCAGGGTATCAGCTCCGCTCTTTAAGCTGTCGGTTCCTGCTTTCAGGGTAGCTGCACCACTGGCCAGGGTCTTGCCACCCTTTGCCAGGGTCTTGATGCCGCTCTTTAAGGTCTTTCCGCCTGTTGCCAGCTGGCTTAAGCCCTTGGAAAGGGTATCGGCTCCGGCCTGGAGCTGGGTTGCGCCGGTCTTCAGGCTGCCAGTTCCATCAGAAATGGCTTTTGCACCGTCTTTCAGATCCTGGCTGCTGCCTTTCAGGGTGGCTGCGCCGGTGGTCAGGGCGGTTCCGTTGGCGGTAAGGCTGGTGCCGGCATTCTTGAGGTCGTTGTTGTTGTTTGTCAGGGCGGTTGCACCGTCTGTCAGGCTCTTCATGCCAGCTGCCAGTGTATCGGCGCTGCTATTCAGCGGGGAAGCCGCTTCTTCCAGAGTGGTAAGTCCGGCATTCAGCTCTTGCGCACCAGCTACATACTGTATTACACCAGTCTTAAGCTCGCTCTCATCATTGGTAGCTGCTTCAAGCCCTGCCAAAGCCTTAGAAAGGTCAGCAATCAGCTCTTCCGGTGTTTTCTCCGTTGTGCCGCCTTCTTCTGCACTTTCTGCCAGTACAACACAATTCTCTGCGGATGCAGATACACTCTGCAGTGCATCTCTCTCGGCGATCTGCTCATTTCTCTTTTCTGTCAGAGCCGTAATATCGCTGTTCAGTTTATCAACGACAGACTGGTAATCACTGATCGCCTGAGAAACGGTACCCGATCCGAGTTTTTCCATGACATTTGCTGCTCCGCTGTAGCTGTTGTAATAGCTCTGAGCCGTCGCAAGAACACTGTTCAGATCGGCAATTACGCTTTCCTCCGTATCAATACTGCTCTGGAGAGTTGCGATGGCATTGCTGAGCTCCTCGTCTACTCCAGAAACAGCCTCTGCGATACTTGCATAAGAAGCGGTTGCTGCTTCACCCTCAGAACCGGTCGATCCGCCTTCGGATGAAGAAGGAATCATGTTCTGAATTGCTACAATGCTCTCATGAAGGTTGGTAATTCCATCAATCAATTTTGAGGTCGTATCTTCATTTACCAGCGCATCGCTTCCGGTCTTTGCAGTGCTGATTCCGCTGTACAGATCTTTCATGGAACTCGGAAGGGTTCCTGCCTGGCTTGCGAAGCTCTGCACGCCCTCATTCAGTGTCTCCTCACCGCTCAGATAAGAGTTCACAGCGCTCGTATACTGGCCGGCTCCTGTCACATAGGCGGTAGTTCCGTCTGCCAGGCTGTCAGCTCCTTTTGTATAGCTGTCCACACCTGTTTTCAGGCTCTTGGCTCCGGTATCTGCGGAGGTGATGCCTTTTACCAGGGTATTCAGTCCATCCACCAGAGCGCCTTTTCCATCATTCAGCTGGTTAATACCATCCACCAGATCTTTGGATTTGGTATTCAGAGTATTCAGTCCGTTGCTGAGTGTTGTTGCTCCATCGGAAAGATCAGAAGCGCCGCTCTTCACGCTGCCGGCTCCATTTGCCAGGCTCCGTGCTCCGCTCTGGAGACTTCCGGCTCCGCTCTGAAGGCTTCCGGCTCCCGTCTGAAGCTGTGCAGCTCCGCTCTGAAGATCTCCGGCTCCGTCTGCCAGCTGTTTCGCTCCGTCCTGAAGATCTCCGGCTCCATCATCCACTTTTTTCACTCCGTCATAGAGATCAGAAGCGCCGTCGGAAAGATCGCTGACGCCATCAACCAGATCATCCACACCATCTTTGAGATCGCTGGTACCATCTGCCAAGTCGCTGCTTCCGTCTACCAGCTTCAAAGAGTTTTCTGTCAGCTCATCCAGAGAATCTTTCAGGTCTTTGAGATCATCCAGATTTTCAATGCCCAGATCATCCAGCACACCAGTGGTAGCCACAGTAGCCGTCATATCCAGTTTGAAGTTCGTGGTGTCGGCTTCCACTTCCACATAGTCCGGAATATCAATGTCATCCAGATCCTCTGTATCAGAAAGACCGATGCTCTCGGAAAGTCCCGGCAGAGCCACGCCTACAACGATGTTTCTGCTTCCGTCGGAAATCACTTTACCGTTTGTAACTTTTACATTGCTGAAATTGTCCTGAGAAAGGATCATTCCGGAGATCATGGCAAACGGGGTGTAGATTTCTCTGTCCTCGCCGTTGACCTTCACGGTCTCTTTCTCATTGTTGGTGTAGTCGATGCGGATCTTTACCTTTCCGCTCTTACCGGCCAGATCTTCCGGAGAAATCTCCTGACCGTCCAGATAATAGGTCAGCTTTACAGTAACCGGAAGTTCCTTATCCGTGGTACCCTGATAGTAAATATCGGAGCCATCGGCCTGCCAGGTCAGCTTCTCGCCATCCTGGGTAAAGGTCTCATCTCCTTTGACATTCTTAATGTCGGACAGGGATGAGGAATCACTCAGTTCAGCGGAGCCGGCGGCATTTTTTAACCAGTCGCTGACGGTAATCTTCTCCACATTACCAGACGCATCCATATTTACATAAACGGTTTCCTCTTTTTCCGGTGCTGCACTGTCTACAGTCAGAGCAGGCGCAGCCACCATGCATGCACTCAAAACAACTGCTGTCGTGGAAGCGACCGCTTTTTTCAATTTCCGATTACGGTTCATAAGACATCCTCCTGATCTTATACTTCTATATTTAATGTTTTCCTTCGTAACTGTTCAGTACCTTCACAGTTACGAGCAAAAATCCAATAAAAATCGCCTTCGGCGATGGGATTTTTGCGTGCAACTCTCGGGATTTTGGCATATTCATGCCAAAACACCTCGCGGGATAGTGGCTCCTGAATAATTACTTTCATGCTATATTTATTTATGACTTTCGGTCACTTTTAATCTTATACACTAAAACTGACTAATAGTCAATATTTTTTAGAAAATCTTAATACTTTTTACGCAACAATATGATATAATAATCACAAAAAGGGGCTGGAGCCCCGAATCGGAGGAATTTTTCATGAGAAAAGTAGATCAGAACAAGAAGCAGAAAAAAGATTCTCTTCTGGATGCTGCATTCGGACTCTTCATGGAGAATGGTTTTCACAAAACTTCTATCTCCGACATCGTCAATCAGGCCGGCGTGGCAAAGGGAACCTTCTACCTTTATTTTACCGATAAGTACGATCTTCGGAACAAGCTTATCTCCCATAAAGCGATCCAGGTTTTCTCCAATGCCTACAACGCTCTTTTAAATACGGAAATCAAAACCTTTGAGGAACAGATCATTTTCATCATCGACCACATTCTTACGCAGTTCCAGGAAGACCACTCACTGGTCTTTTTTATTTCCAAACATTTAAGCTGGGCGCTTTTCAAAAACTCCCTGATCGATGTAGCGGAGGAAGGTCAGGAAAGCATCTATGACGAGTATTGCCAGCTTTTGGAAAAATCCGGGCTGCATTTTAAAAATCCGGAGATCATGATTTATATGATCATCGAGCTCATCAGCGGAACTAGCTATAACTCGATTCTTTACGATCAGCCCAAACCCATCAACGAGCTGAAGCCCTATCTGTATGATACGGTGAGATGCATTATCCAGCAAAATCTCTTACCCGACAACGGTACCGGACGAGAAGTTCCGGCAGAAGAAGTCTGTCCGGTTTCCGAGCCTTCTCCCCGGTCCCAAATCGGTTCCAGCCCGGCAGCTTTCAAGAAAACCCGACGAAGCCCGGTTACGCCCGGCGCGGGCGGCGTTCTGTCCGCCCTCCATCTCGGTTACAAACCCAGCTGAAATACAAGAAAGAGCGGACTTCCCTTTCAGAGGAGGTCTGCTCTTTCTTTTTTCCATATAGCTTTCAGAAGAATCATGGCGGAAGCGCCGGCTAATAAAAGATAAGCGGCAATTTTGGTCTCATCTCCGGTTTTTACTTTTTTCAGAGGCTGACTTTGGCGGGGCGGCTCGCTCTCCGGTGTATTTTTCAGAACCAGTTCCACTTTAGGCAGGGTTTTCACTTCATAATCCCATACCATTTTGCCGGAAATCTTTTCCCCCTGGGGAACGGACACCAGATACGGATCTATTTTTTCAAAGCGTTTTGCCGTTTTTTCGCTGGAACTCTGCCAGATGAGATACATCCCCGGTTTCAAATTTTCAAAAAGAGCTTTTCCGTTCTCATCCGTCCTGGCTGAAAATCCCGTTTTTCCTTTTTGCTGATAGAGAGCCTGGAGTTTTTTAGCTGCCAGAAGCGCCTCAGAGGCTTTCATTCCTTCTAATTTTAAACTACTCTCCGCAAAATCCGGAAGCAGAGAATAAGAAACCTGCCCTTCGGAAAATTTAAGATCCGCAACCTCTATAAACTCCAGACCAGCTCCCTCTACAGCAGTCTTTTCTTCCTCATAAAAAAGCGTCACCGTCAAAGTCCCCTGGCGATTCTCATCCGGACTATCTGCCGAACTTTCCAGAACCCGCCAGAAAAAGAGCCCAAACAACAACAACAGCAAAAAACTTTTTTTCACAGGGAATCCCCCTTTCCATTGATCCGATGCCCCCGCACCAGAAGGCGGTGGGTATTGATCGCGTAGGGCGTACACGTCACCAGCGTCACATAATCTTTTCCTTTTTCAATGGCAAGATCCTCCACCTCCTCCGGCTCCACCACCTGGATCTGATCCACCTCATAGGTCAGCCGTTTGTTCAGAACTGTGATAAAAAACTGGTCGCCCTCTTCCATTTTATCCAAGTCCGTGAAAAGTTTGGCTCTTGGAAGCCCCCGATGGCCGGAAATTACGCAATGGGCGCTCTCTCCTCCCACTGGAAGGCTGCTCCATTCCAGATGCCCTGCAGCAATCTGGAGCGCGGATTCTTTGGTCCCGTGATAAATGGGCAGGCGGCAGCCGATCTTCGGAATCTCGATATAGGCCATGATCCCGTCACCGGAAACATTCAGAAGTTTTTCGTAGCGTTCCTTCTGTTCCTCCGTCAGGGCATACCGGGTGCTCTGTTCCGCCAGGGCCCGATTGTATTCCCGGGCCTCTCTCCAGAGCCGGGCATATTCTTCCGCATCCATCTCATCCACCTTTCCCGCATAGTCAGAAATCGCCTGGGACTGCCGGGAGGCATTCCACCAGTTGCTGAAAGTCGGATACAGCAGCAAGGACACACCTGCAAAAAGCAACAGCGCCAGAACGCTATTAAATATGAAGTTTCCCTTCTTTTTCTTTCCTTTCATTGCAGTTTTCTCCTCACTGCTGCACCGCCGGAGAAAGCTTTCTCCCCGGCCATGCAGCGAATTTTTAAGCTTCCTTATGGAAGTATTTTTTCAGTAAAAGAACAGCGGCAGCAGCCAGAATCAGGAGTGCGCCCGCGATATAAAGAACCGTGGTGCCCATGCCGCCGGTGCTGGGGAGTTCGGTGCCCTTTTTGTTCACGATCTGTACGCCGTTCTTATAAACGTTACCATCCATGGTTATTGTATTATTTCCGCCTTCCATCTTTACTTCCTTGCGTTCCTTCAGTTTATTAAAACCGTCAGGAGCTTTTATCTCTTCCAGGTAATAGGTGTCTGCATCCAGACCCTTTATTTCCACATAGCCAGCTTCGATCGTTGCAGGAGTAAAACCTTCGGCCTTTGTCTCGGCTTCTGTTGCTACACGGTAAACGCCATCCGTTTCCTTCACAAGAATAATTTCTTTTCCGCCGGTCTTTGCATCGTAAAGCTTAAATTCCGCTCCCGTCAGAAGTTTCTTCTCTTCATCCAGTTTTACCAGGCCAAATTTAAAAGTCTTAGTTTCAGTCTGTTTCCATTCTGTGGTGCTGGCTTCACCGTATTCCAAACGGGTGTCGTTTAAGTTTGCATCGGTGGAGATTACTGCTTTTTCGTTGAGGGTTGCGAAATAGGTTACTACCAGGTCTGTATCTTCAGTAATCGTGTCAAGATATGCCTGGGCAAATACGATCTCGAAAGTGCAGGTATAATCGGTGGTGCCGTCCTTTTTCTGGTGTGGTCTGTCAAACTGCACCGTATAATCTGTTCCTTTCTCCAGACCTTCTATGGAAATGCTGTCTGGATTCAAAGTCAGACCTTCGGTCATTTTATCGTGAAGGACGTAGCTCTGAGCACCTTTTTTTGCATGGATAGTGGTTCTAAATTCTACAGTGTCACCGATCTGAGCTGTGTTTGTGGAGCCAAATTCACCCGTGGAATCCTCCTTAACTTCCTTATCGACCGTAGGTTCTTCGTTCTTCTCTGCTATCGTCACTTCTTTTGCCGTGGTATCCAGGAAACAGAGGGTACCAAGGGTCGTGTCTACCAGATAGTAGCCAAGGTTCAGATTGTCAAAAACTACCGTGTTCCCTGTTGCTGTTCTGGAAATAGGGGTGATTTTTGCGGATTCCTCCGGATTTTCCGGATCTGTTTTTTCCAACTCTTTTGCTTTTGCCAGAGCCAATTTGGCAAAAGCTGCCGGATCCGCATCCTTTTTCCAGCTCACATATCCCCCCTGCCCGTCAAAACTCAAATAAGTCGTCTGGCTTCTCAGCCAGTTTTCCCAGGCTGGAACTGCTTTATAAGCATATGCTTTTTTCACCGTGTCAAAGCTTTCCAATACCAGAAGCTGATAGACCTTATAGGTCTCCCCCTCCACTGCATTATTGATCGTGATTTTTCCGGTGTCATCATTGGTTCCGCTGGTCGCAAAAACGGACACTGCCATGGAAAATACCATGATTATCGTCAGTAAAAAGCTAATGAATTTCTTCATTTCTTCCATCATCCTTTCCTTTTATTTTTTTATACAATAGGAAGAGAGACGCCACGAAAAGCGTCAGCCATCCACCTGTCGTATACCACAGGATTCCCATTCCGCCGGTGCTTGGAAGCTCATACCGGGTACTGTTTGTTACAACTCCACTCCAAGGCCGCGCCGTACCATCTGCAGCCGTGAGAAGATTTCCATTCCGGTCAATCGTCTTTATTGTCAGTTCATTGTAAGCTGCCGTCAGTAAATACTGATTTCCATTGGAATAATAGTCCTCTGGCACTTTACTCTCCGTCATCCGGTACTGATGCCCGGAGGGAATCGCAGTAAAAGAGACCTTCCCGTTTTCATCTGAAACTGCTTTTTTGTTCGGGATAACCGTTATCGTCCCGTCACCATGACAGAGCCTGCATTTTTCCGTATCATGACTCAGAGTAAATTCCGCTCCGGCTACCGCCTGGCCATGGGGATCCTGTTTTGAAAATTCCAGCTCCACCAGATAGCCTTTTACCGAGGGAATCTGGAACTCCATCGTTTTTGGTTCAGAAGCTGTAACATTATCACCATCACCCTCAAAGATCTGATAGGTCAGCGACGTGGTATCATTGGTGTCGTAATCCTTGTTTTCAGTGAAACCTGCCGCTTCATTCTTCAGGCGGACGCGATAAACCAGCTGATAAGTATAAATTTGCGAAGTACCGCTTCCTGTCTCCACATAACCCGATTTTTTCAGATCCCAGCGGATCGTCGTTTTATCCGAATCATAGACAGCTGTGTTTTCACCGCCGTTTTCGTGTGCCCCGCTGAGGTTTTCTTTGACAAGCTCCGGCGTCTGATTATAAAAACCGATAAATTCCACCATCTGGGAAGCCGTGCCAGAGAAGGGCAGCGGATCGTTGGCTACCCACTGAGCTTCTGCTGTGATCTCGTTAAAGTCACGAATCTTGGCAAAAATTTCTTCGTAGGCCTTTTGAAGACCTGTCAAATCGGTGCTGTCGTAATAGTAGCCTGAACCGATGCTGTTGCGAAGCCAGGTTTTGTAGGCCTCGGTACTGGCGGCATCGCCGATTTCATAGGTAGTACCAGTACGGTCTACAACAGAAAAACCATCTGCCTTTTCCGACTGTGTGGTATACTGCTGAATGGTCTGACCACCTACGTCCACACCGATTGAGAAAATAGTAATGCTTGATGCCTTGACCTCGGCCGCTTTGTTGCGGGCGCGAATAGCCGCTTCGTTGCTGTAGCTGGTGCCGTAAGTACAGGGTTTATTTAAAACTCGATCTTTAAATCTTGTACCTGCTGAATCATACGGATCATATCCATTGTAACCACTGCTAATATAAGTCGTAGGGAAACCGTCACTCAGAAAAATAATATATTTATTCTTATTTGTTGCCCCTTGCAGCATATCCTTTCCCATAGAAAGGCCCGCCTCGATATTCGTAAATCGGGAATGGTCATCTTTATACCCGGCTTTATCAATAATTTTCTCAGTTTCAGTCCTCATAGTATTTTTCAATGTATTCGCCTGATCCTGGCTGCTACAGGACTGAAGCCCGAAGATCTCATGTGCATCGGTATTAAAGGCCACATACCCAACCTTGCTGATTTCCTGAGAAGTGGAACTCTCCGCAAACTGATCCAGAAACGTTTCTGCCGCTGTCATAGCCGCCTGATAACGAGTCGTACCACCAAAACCATTGGTCATCGTATTGGAAATATCCATCACAATAACCACAGCCATATCCGGATCCTTGTAAACCTCCAGAATATCCCTCGGCGTGCTTACCTGAAGCGTGATATCAAACACATTTTCCAGATCCGTTCCCTGGATCGTTTTACTAATCGTTACTCCATCCTCAGAAGTCTCGCTTCCGCCTTGATTTACAACCTGAACATCTGACGGCTGCGGAACCCGGGCGCTTCGGCGCTGATTCATCTGCGCTTCCATACTCTGAAAAGATACTGCGGTTCCTTCCGCTTCCACCTCAGCATCGGCTCCCGCATAGCCGCTGTACTGCTGAAACCAGCCGCTGTTTATCAGACTGAGCCAGGCATTTCCTTCGGCCCGCTCCGCCATACGATTGTAGTAGACTTCCAGTAAAGCCTTTAAGCGCTCAGACAAGTCCTTGTAATCCTCCTCCGTCAGCCCTTCTTCTTCATAGGATTTCCGGATCTCTTCCAGGAGTGTTTGCGCCTCCAGCCAGTTGTCATCCTGGATTCCGGAAGCTTCAAACAAAACCAGTTTTTCCTGGAAAGCAACAAAATTGGCATGCTGCTTCTCCGTATCTATTTCGGATTCCGTTTTCGTCTCCGATTCTGTTTCCGTTTCTGTTTCAGCTTCGGACTCGGTTTCCTGTTCAGAAACGGTTTCCGACTCAGACTCAGTTTCTGCTTGCGTTTCCACTTTTGTCTCGGTTTCTGTGCCAGGCTCAGATTCTGACTCTGTCTCCGGATTCAAATCAGAGGCTGTCTCTGTTTCCCATTCGGTTTCCAGTTGGAAATCCGCTTCCGTCGCCCGGATCGTTTCTGTTTCCGTTTCCGGAAGATTCTCTGAGTTGGCGACACTTTCAGACTCCGAAACCGGTTCCGAATGAGCTTCTGTTGTTATTTCACTCTCCGTTTCCGTTACAAGCTCCGTCTCTGATAGTAATACTTCCATTCCGGCCTGTGTCTCTGGCTGAAACTCAGAAAGCGGTTCCGATGCTGCTTCCGCCTGGTTTCCCACCACCTGAACACAGCCTGCCACCAGCAGCAACACCAGCAGAAAACTCAGGCTCCGCCGCCAGAAACTCCCACGACAATCTTTTCTTTCCTTCCTTTTATGAAACATTTCTTATCTCTCCTTTTCCCAAAAGAACTCATTTTTCCCCAATAAAAAACATTCAGATAACATCTGTGGCAATCACAAAATCTTATCTGAATGTTCTTTATTCCTTTTATGTGCAAGTAAATTCAAGCGCTCCTGCCGAACACTTTAAAAACAATATATGTTTTCTGTCTCAGCTTTATGATTCCGATTCTAAAAATTTATCCGCCTCTTCAAAGTATTCTTCCACAATCCCGTCCAGCTGCTTTCTGATCTCAGTAAAATCAAGATTCAAATCCAGCGTCCTTACACAAATCCAGTTCCCGCTCATCTTATATTTCTGGTCCGGCTGGATTTTCTCCTCTGTCCGGGCATACAAAAGCATACCCGCAACCTCATGGGGCTGATCCTTCAATTCATACTCTTTGTTCTTAACATAGGTAAAAATCTGATATAAATTGTCGGAATGAAGTTTATGTTTTCCATATTGTACCCTCGTCGTATGTTCATAGTATTTCGCATCAATGATAAGTACCTTTTCCTCCCTGGAAAGCATAAGATCCGTCTGCATCACCGGAAGCATATCACTGGAATCCGAATCCAACTGCCAGAAAATCTGCGATGCATTTACCGTAAGCTCCGGATGCTCTTTCCTGTAATACTCCAGAATAAACTTCTCATAAAGCCTGCACATTCTCTGTTCATCTATAAACTGCATCAGCTTCATGCTTCCATCTGCCGTCGTCTGCAGCAGTCCTTTCAGCACCAGGCAGCATATGGATATCAGCATACGATACGTCTGATTATTCCTTGCATACTGCTGGTTCCAATCAATGGAAGAAAGCTCAAGCTCCTGTACATCCGCAAAGAAAACCAAGAGCTTCCGGATTTCCTTTTTCCTCAACTTGTTAATATCTCCATGAAGAAGCTTCAAGAGGGTGGTTTTAATGATTCGATTCCGATAGGTATCCACTGAAAATTCATCATAAGTGCAAACCATCTGCCTTCTGAGCAGAGTCTGTGTTTTGATGGATTCCGTAAGATCTATTTTTCCCCTGATCCCGGATAAGGTATCCGTCTCAGAAACATACTCTCGCTCAAGCCCTCTCTTTATCTGCAGCGAAACACCCTTTATCAGGATTGCCGCACATAGTTCGGCCACATTATGAAATTGTTCTGTGGCCACACTCCTGTATCCGTCTTCATTGAGGACCCGAAATGCATAAGCCAGCATATGGTAAATATTCTGAACAGGTATCACTTTACCGAACTCCTTAATTTTTCCGCCCAATCCTTAACCTTGATTGGCTCGTCGTACCAGTACTCTTTCAGCAGCGGGACCATCTCATATTCGACAATATTGGAAAGCACTTTATCCGTAATCTCTTTCAAATTACAGAAATAGCTGTGTCCGATGCAAAATCCTTCTCCAAGGGAATCATCGGCAGCAATGATTGTGTTGAGCTTTTCGACACAGTCAATCAGGCGATCAAACTTCCCATTTGCCAAATGCATTCGGTACTCCCGAAATCCGTCGCTCTCAAATTCCGGTTTCATCTCAAAAAAGGCAAATCTGCGGCGCAACGCATAATCCAGCATCGCAAGACTTCTGTCCGCGGTGTTCATCATTCCAATGATATAAAGCTTGGGCGGCACAGAAAATTTATCGCCGGAATACAGTAACTGCAATGCATTGCCGCGCTTATCATTCTCAATCAGCATGAACAGTTCTCCGAAAATTTTGCTCAGATTTCCCCTGTTAATCTCATCAATAATAAAGAAATATTCATGATCCGGGTCTTCCGAGGCCCTCCTGCAAAAATTTGCAAACGCTCCTTTTTTGATCTCAAAAGTATTTCCCGTACCTGACGGTCGAAAGCCTTCTATAAAATCTTCGTATGTATAGCTCTGATGAAACTGAACCATCATAACACGATTCTGATCCTTACATCCCATCATAGAATAGGCCAGACGTTTTGCAGCAAACGTCTTTCCCACACCCGGAGCCCCCTGCAGGATAACATTTTTCTTCATACGGACAAGTTCCACCAATGTGTCATAGCAGTCAGCATCCATATATACTTCCTCCAGAAATTTCTCCGGAGTATATTCAGGGAACGCTATATCTTCCTGCTCTGTATCAGCATCATCTACCAAGGCATTTAACTTTGCCACATAGTCTGTGTATATGGTGATATCCGTCAGTGTTTTCATAACTGCCTGGCTGGGATGCGCCCACTCACCAATGTTTGTCCATTTTACTTTGCGAACATTCGGATACTCTGTGTCTGTCGTGTCATACATATAATCGGAAGCAACAACGCCGCGGCCGATGATCGAATGCATGCCCTTCTTTGCAAACACAACATCACCCGGTTTCATCTCCCGCAAAAACTGCCAGGTAGCGTGTGCATCGTTTTTATAGGTTTTCGTCGGATCAATCTTCGCTTTCATTGCCGTCTTCATCTCATCTTTGGAAGTATATTGCGAAAGATCACCAATCGCACTCCAACCAAGTCCCATTATTCCACGCTTACAAAATTCATCCCATTTACACGCCCCGTCACCAGGTGAATAAATCCAGTAATGTATCGTTTCCACATCTTCATCCGCTAACCCGGCGCCTTTCTTATCCCGTTCGGACTGCATCTTTTTTTGTTTTCCTTTCTTTCTGTTATCTTGGAGCAAGGTCTGCTATTCTCAGGCAAACCAGTGTACTGTATCATTCATTTTCAGCATAACAATTTTAATCCTGCAAGGCAGAAGAATGATGCGATGTAGTAGTATCATCGATTGACAAACTGAAAATTCAGGCAGGTCATTATGCAGAATGTGAGTGAGACCGTACAACTCTCTTACAACTTTCCTTCTTCCTTTAAATACTTCAGCAGGCCTTCGCACCCGGCCACCACTTCCCGATAGGTCACATCGAACTGCCCGCTGTACCATGGATCTTGGCAATCTGCCTCACTTCCGGCAAACTTCAGAAGCTTATGAATCTTTTCACCTCGAACATGCCCCGTCATCCGTTCCATATTTCTGATATTCATGGAATCCATCCCGATCAGGTAATCATACTCATCATAATCCGAAGCCTTCAGCAGAACCGCTCTCTTCCCTTCACAGCTGATTCCATGCCTTTCTAACTCCGCCTTCGCCGGTGGATACACCGGATTCCCCACCCCATTCCAGATCTCCTCCGTACTGGTGGCTGCGGACGCAATTTCAAACTGCTCCGCGATACCACAGGATTTTACCATATCTTTTAAAACAAACTCTGCCATGGGGGAACGGCAGATATTGCCGTGGCAGATAAATAATACTCTAATCATCTTTTTATATCTCCATTTAAATCTTGTATTTCTTCTCAAACGCTTGATATTTCAGGGTTTTCCGACTTTTGAGTTTTCCTTTCTTTTCAAGGTATCTTCTCAAATCTTCTCGTATTTTCTTGTGTTTTTCCCTGCAATCTTGGTAAATCCGTTGGTAAAGCAAGCGTCCTTACCAACGGGCTTTTTTAACTATTCGCTATCCGATATACTTCTTCCTTTGCATCATCAAAATTCACATGGGTGTAAGTGTTCAAGGTTACACTGATGTCTGCGTGACCCATGATATACTGCAAGGTTTTCGGATTCATCCCGGATTTTGCCATATTAGAGCAAAAGGTGTGCCTGCATACATGTGGATGTGTCAAGTATAGGACAAAAAAATTTTATTTTTTTCTGCCGAAGACTATCTGACGCTTCCATCAGGTAGTCCCAGCACCTTTATTATCTTATGATAAGTCATTCTTGTCCTGCTCAAGTTACCTCTGTTCCGAAAAAATATCGTCAAAATTCCATTCGATTTCAATTTCATCCTGACTATGAACACGAATCACCTTGATAATCTCACGCAACTTCTCTGTATCGAACTTCTGAATTCCCAAGAAATCTTTTAGTTTTATTTTATCAGAAAGTTCATTTTGTTCAAGAAGCTTTTTACTATTCTCTGCATCTTCTATCTTTCGTTTTATTTCATCCAGCTGTACACTTATCTTTTCAGCTCTCTGCTTATACAAATCACGATCTATACGACCATCTTTATAATCATCATAGAGCTTCATCTTTTCCGAGGTCAACTGTCGGCTCTGTTTTTGCAATTCTGAGGTATTGATCTCTTTGTAGTCGCATTGCCTTTTGGCAGATACTTTCTTTTCTTTTTCCAACATTGACGCTGCATACTGATGAACAAGCCCAAGGATATTCTCCTCCAGCGGTTCCCGCCGGATCACCAGACTTCGACACACAGGATCTCCATTGGTTCGGGCATCTGAGCATTTCAGCAGATGCTCTGTTTCTTTTAACAGAGAATGCCCACAGTTGGCACATAGCAGCAATGCCGGCTGTTTTTTACGTCTTTCCAGAGTAAAATTAGTGCGTGATTCCGCAACACTTCTCTTCTTTTTCGGATGCATTTCATTTGCTTTTTCAAACAATGCCCTGTCTATAATTGCCGTATGATGATTTTCCAGGCGAACCCATTCTGTTTCATCATTCAGAATTGCTTTATGACCGGTATGCATACTGCAACGTGTTTTTCCCCAGATTCTGGTTCCAATATAAATCTCATCCCGGACAA